>NZ_JBEOXE010000007.1:0-198837 GCF_040296485.1 Streptomyces sp. NPDC002138
CGCGGCCCGCACCCCGCCCCGCCGGGCGGCTACACCCGCACCGCCCGCCGCCGCACCCGCCGCACGCCGACCGCGCCGACGGCCCCGAGCACGAGCACGCCGGCCACGGGCAGCACCCCGACCCCGGTGTCCGACCCGGCACCCGACCCGGCAAGCGCGAGCGCCCCGGCTTCCGTGGGGGCGAAGCCGCCGGCCTTCCCGCCCTCGGCATAGGCGGACCCGGGAAGCTTGTCCCCGTACGCCCGGGTGACCCGATCGCGATAGGCGGCCAGGCTGGTCCCCCGCGCCCCCACCGCCCTGGTCGCGTCCTCGTCCAGCGGCAGGACCGTGGCCCCCTGGGCGACGTACCAGGCATCGATCTGCGGTTCGCGGAAGACCGTACCGCCGGGAAGCTTGGCCGCGCCCAGCTGCGCGTAGCGGAACTCGTCGTCGCCGGTGGCGATGTTCACCACCTGCCAGCCCGCCCCGGTCTTGGCGGTCCACAGGGCGGCCTGCTGGCCGTCGGAGGCCACCGCCTTGCTGGCGAGGAACTCCAGCCGGGCCACGGGCGCGCCCGCCTTGCCCGCGACGAAGTCCGGGGAGAGGTAGCTGACGGGGATCGCGTCGCCCTCGATGCGCGGCTGGGCGGCGGTCAGCGAGACCTTGCCCTCCCGGGAGAAGAACCGGGAGAGGGTGGCCAGGGTGTCGGGCGCCGCGGCGGCCTGGTGGGCGGCCGCCCTGGTCTCGGCGGTGGCGGACAGGGGCTGCGGGACGGGGGCGGCCGAGGCCTGCGGGGCCAGGCTCAGCAGGGTGGCGGCCAGGGCGCCGGTCACCAGGGCGGCTGTGCGTCGGTCCATGGTGCTCACGCCCCTATCCGGTACAGCGAGTGGGTCCAGGAGAAGGTGCTGTTGTCGACGTACCAGGCGTGGGAGGCCCAGTTGTAGCGGTCGCTGGAGGGCCAGGGGTCGCCCCAGTAGACCCAGCTGTTCGCCGTGTCGTAGCCGTAGATGACGTGCATGTGGCCGCCGCCGTTGGCCCACTGGATGCGGGTCTCGACCGGCCGGTTGGCGTTGATCTCGCTCTGGACGGTGGTGTAGCGCAGCCAGCCGCTGACGTAGGAGCCGGAGCTGATGCCGGCCCAGTTCAGGGCGGTCTGGACGTTGTCGAGGCTGGCCTGACTGTTGGGGCAGTCGTAGCCCTGCTGGCGGTTGAAGGCGGCGTTGCAGAACTGGTTCTGGCTGTAGGTGCGGCCGAACCAGGTGGCGATGGTGTTGCCGCTGGCGGCCCAGCACCAGTTGGTCTTCTGCTGGGCCTGCATGGTTATGTTCAGGCGCTTGGCGGCGAGCGTCGCGCTGCCGGCCCCGGCGTCGGCGGCGGTTGCCGTGCCGGTGGGCAGTGCGAACAGGAGAGCGGTGAGGAAGGCGGCCAGGGAAAGCCGCCGGTTTCGGTTGCGCATCGCGTTCCTCCCGAGGTGGGGAGTGGGGGTGGAGGAGCGCGTCCGGACGCTGTGGAGGAGCATCAGGGTGTTGTCGCGAGCAGGTCAACAGGCTTCAATACGCGGTGACATTGCAGTGTGAATGGGGAAGCTGGGGTGTGAACGGCTGCCGCCCTGTCACCTGGACCCCGGGCGCCACCGGCGCACCCTCCCGCCCCATCAGGCGTGAACGTTCACAAAGGAGTCGCCATGCTGCCGACCGCGCGGAGCAGCGGGTACGGCGGCGCGGGCGGCCGCCGGGGCGGCCCCGCGGCGGGCGGCAATCCGCACCCCGGGAATCCGGAGGCCGGCAATCCGGAGGCCGGCAATCCGGAGGTCGGCAATCCGGAAGAATTCGCCCTGCTGCTGCGGGCCGGCCCCTTCCACCTCGCGCTGCGCGCCGCGCTCGCCGCCCGCGGCCTGCCCCTGCACCGGGTCCAGCACCGGCTCGCCGCCCGCGGCATCAAGGTCGGTGTCACCAGCCTCAGTTACTGGCAGCAGGGCGCCCGGCGGCCCCGGCGCGCCGAATCCCTGCGCGCCGTGCGGGCCCTGGAGCAGATCCTGGAACTCCCCGCGGGCACGCTCGTACGGCTGCTGGGCGGACCACCGGGCGCGGGCACCGACACCGCCCGCCCCGCCTCGCGGTCCTACCGGTCGCTGGCCGGCGCGGGGGCGGCCGTCGAGGAGTTACTGGCCGGCATGGGCCTCCCGGCGGACGGGGGGCTGCACACCATCGGCCACCACGAACGGGTCCGGATCGGCGCCCGCCGCGAGCTGATCGGCCGCGATTCGCAGCACGTCGTACGGGCCCACCGCGACGGCATCGACCGGTACCTGGCCATCCACCACGGCGACCCCGGCTGCGACCCGGCCGCGGTGCGGGTGCTGGCGTACGAGAACTGCCGGACCGGGCGGATCCGGCGGGATCCGCGGGCGGGTCTGGTGGTGGCCGAGCTGCTCTTCGACGCGCGGCTGCGCAGCGGGGACACGTACGTCTTCGGTTACGGCTTCGAGGACGGCACCGGCGGCCGCAGCAGCGAGTACGTCCGGGGATTCAGCTACGCGGGCGGCCAGTACGTGCTCCAGGTCCGCTTCGACGCGGTCGCGCTGCCGGTGAGCTGCCGGCGCTTTCGCCAGTCGGGGCCCGGCGCCCCGCGCAGCGAGCTGTCGCCGCTGACCCCGAGCGGCGGGCACCGCGCCGTCCACCTGGTGGAGCAGGGGGTCCGGCGCGGCATCCTGGGGATCTGCTGGGAGTGGGACTGAGCGGCGCCGCGGCCCGGTCGGCGAGCTGCCGGGCCGGGCTCAGCCCGCGATGAGCTTGCCGCCCTCGGCGCGGACCGGGACGGACGGCAGCGGGTCGGTCGCCGGGCCCTGCACCACCTTGCCGGTGGCCGCGTCGAACCGGCTGCCGTGGCAGGGGCAGGTGCCGTGCCCGTCCACGATCTTGTCCAGGACGCAGCCCGCGTGGGTGCACTGGGCGCTGAACGCCGCGTACTGGCCCTGGGCCGGGCAGTGCACCATGAGCTTCTGCTCCCGGTAGAGCTTCGAGCCGCCCACCGGTACGTCGGCCGCGGCGCCCAGGTCCACGGGGGCGGTGGGGGTCGCGGAGGCGGCGCCGCCGCCGCTCCCGGGCGAGCAGGCGCCGAGCGCGACCGCGGCCCCGGCGGTCCCGGCGAGGGCGGCGGCGCCCTTGAGCACGGTGCGGCGGGCGGCGGCTGACTGCGGCGCGGACATGAGGGTCTCCTGGCGGTTCGGCGTGGACGGCCCGCCCGACGATACCGCCGCCCGTCCGGGCGCTTCGATGGGATACCTTCCCCGCGTGATCGTCGTCGGTGGAGAAGCCCTGATCGACCTGGTGCCCGTGGCCCGGCCGCCGGGCGCGCTCGTGCCCCGGGCGGGCGGGGGGCCGTACAACACCGCGCTGGCGCTGGGCCGGCTCGGCGCCGAAGTGGCCTTCTGCTCCCGGGTGTCGACGGACGGCTTCGGCGAGATGCTGCTCGCCGGGCTGCGGGCGGCGGGGGTGGACGTGTCGCCGGTCCAGCGCGGACCGGAGCCCACGACGCTGGCCGTGCCGTCGCTCGCCCCCGACGGCTCGGCCGCCTACGGGTTCTACGTCGAGGGCACCGCCGACCGGCTGTTCGCCCTGCCCGACGCGCTTCCGGCCGGGGCGCGGGCGCTGGCCCTGGGCACGTGTTCGCTCGTACTGGAACCGGGTGCGAGTGCCTACGAGGCCCTGCTGCGCCGGGAATCGGCACGCGGGCTGCTGACCCTGCTCGACCCCAACATCAGGCCGGCGCTGATCGCGGACCCGGTGGCGTATCGTTCCCGCTTCCTGTCGTGGCTGCCGTACGTCACCGTGCTCAAGCTCTCCGAGGAGGACGCGGCCTGGCTCGGCGGGCGCCCCGAGGAGTGGCTGGCCGCGGGGCCCGCGGCGGTGGTGCTGACCCGGGGCGCGGCGGGGCTCGCGGTGTGGACCCGCGACGGCGGGCGGTTCTCGGTGCCCGCGCGGCGGGTCGCCGTGGTGGACACGATCGGCGCGGGCGACACCGTGAACGCGGCGCTCCTGCACCGCCTCGCGAGCGCCCCGGGCGCGCCGGTGGACTGGCCCGAGGTGCTCGGGTACGCCGCCCACGCGGCCGCCCTGACCTGCACGCGGGCGGGCGCGGAGCCGCCGTACGCCGACCGGCTCAGCGGATAGCGGCCCACACCGTACGGGCGATGGCCGGGGCGAAGTCCGCGACGGGCTGGACGGCCGCCGGGCCGGAGAAGTGCAGGAAGAACGCCCGCTGGAAGCAGGCGCCGAGCAGCAGCGCGGCGGCCGCGCGCGGGTCGGCGTCGGGGCGGATCTCGCCGTGCTCGCGCTCGCGGCGCAGGCAGTCGACGAGGGCGTCGAGCACCACGTGCGGGCCCAGGCCGATCTCCCGCAGGCCCTCGCGGTGCCGGTTCAGCAGGGCCGGCTCGGCGAAGAGGGAGCCGGCGATGGGCATGGTGTCGGCGTAGAAGCGCGCGGCGTGCCCGGCGATCTCGGCCAGGCGCTCCTCGACGGGGCCCTCCCCCGGGTCGGCGGCGAGCGCGGCCATCAGGGCGCCCGCGTTGGGCGTGCGCTCGAGCAACACCCGCACGAACAGCTCTTCCTTGTTCGCGAAGTGCTTGTAGAGCGCGGCCTCCGAGCAGCCCGCCTCGCGGGCGATGGCCTTGGTGGTGGCGTTGGCGAGCCCGGTGGTGCGCATGAGGATCTCGGCGGCGTCCAGCAGGCGCTGGGGGGTGGGCCGGGCGGGGCCGCTTGACTTCGGAGTGAGCATTCACTCACCCTAGCGGAGGGAGGGGTGAGTGAATGCTCACCCACCCTCTCGCAGAGGGGACGGACGAAGATGAAGATCACGGTGTTCGGAGCGACCGGAGGCGTGGGCCGCGAGGTCGTACGCCAGGCACTCGACGCGGGTCACGAGGTCACCGCGGTGGTGCGGGACCCGGCGCGGCTGACCGTGCCGGAGCACGAGCGGCTCCGGGTCGCCACGGTGGCCGATGTGACGGACGAGGAGGCGCTGGAGCCGGTGCTGCGCGGGCGGGACGCGGTGGTGTCCGCGCTGGGCGCGAGCAGCAACAAGCAGGCCCGGCTGACGCCGGTGGCCGGGCCGGCGCTCAGCGCGATCGTCTCGGCCATGGACCGGGCGGGGGTGCGGCGGCTGTCGGCCATCAGCGCGGCGCCGCTGGGGCCGGACCACGCGGAGGACGGGGTGCTCACCCGCTCGGTGCTGTTGCCGTTGCTGCGGCGGGCCCTGCGGGACGTGTACGCGGACCTGGCGGTCATGGAGGCGGTGATCGGCGCCAGCGACACGTGCTGGACGGTGGTCCGCCCGCCGCGCCTCCTGAACAAGCCGGGCACCGGCTCGTACCGCCGAGCCGTCGACGCGAACGTCCGGGCCGCCCGGACCATCCCCCGGGCGGACGTGGCGGACGCCCTCCTGACCTCCCTGACGGACCCCGCCACCGAGCGCCACGCGGTAGGCGTAGCCACCTGACCCCCGAGCCGGGGGCCCTCCACGGTCTCCGCGGGCCACCCCCGCGGTCGCCCTCAACCGCCGGGCAGGCCGAGAGTGCCCAACGGGGCCCCCGCCCCAGCCAGCGGAACCGAGCCACCCGCGGGCAAACCCACACCCGCGGCCAAACTCAGCCCCGCCGGCGTTTGAGGCGCGACCACCGGGCCAGAGCCCCAGCCCGCAGGACCGAGCCACCCGCGGGCAAACCCACACCCGCAGCCGAACTCAGCCCCGCCGGCGTCTGAGGCGCGGGGCCCGGGGCGGAGCCCCGGAGACGGCCTAGGCCTTGCGGGCCCGGGTCGCCTTCTTCGCCGGAGCCGGGGCCGCCGCCTTCTTCGCGGTGGCCTTCTTCGCGGTGGCCTTCTTCGCGGTGGCCACCGCCTTCTTGGCCGGGGCCCGCTTCTTCGCCACGGCCCGCGCCACAGGCGCCTCCGCATCGGAGACCCGGTCCGCCCCCAGAATGTCCCGCAGGAACTTCCCGGTGTGGCTCGCCCCCACGGAGGCGACCTGCTCCGGCGTACCCTCCGCGACCACGATGCCGCCGCCGTAGCCACCTTCGGGACCCATGTCGATGACCCAGTCGGCGGTCTTGACGACATCGAGGTTGTGCTCGATGACGATCACCGAGTTCCCCTTGTCGACCAGCCCCGACAGCACCTTGATCAGCTTCGAGATGTCCTCGAAGTGCAGACCCGTCGTCGGCTCGTCCAGCACGTACACCGTCCGCCCCGTCGACCGCTTCTGCAGCTCGGACGCCAGCTTCACGCGCTGCGCCTCACCACCCGACAGCGTCGGCGCGGACTGCCCGAGCCGGACGTAGCCGAGCCCGACCTCGTTCAGCGTGCGCAGGTGCCGGGCGATCGTCGGAACGGCCTCGAAGAACCCGAGGGCCTCCTCGATCGGCATGTTCAGCACTTCGGCGATGGACTTGCCCTTGTAGTGGACCTCGAGCGTCTCCCGGTTGTACCGGTCCCCGTGACAGACCTCGCACGGGACGTAGACGTCCGGCAGGAAGTTCATCTCGATCTTGATCGTGCCGTCGCCGGAGCAGTTCTCGCACCGGCCGCCCTTGACGTTGAAGGAGAAGCGGCCCGGCAGATAGCCGCGCACCTTCGCCTCCATCGTCTCGGCGAACAGCCTGCGCACGTGGTCGAAGACACCGGTGTACGTCGCCGGGTTGGACCGCGGGGTGCGGCCGATCGGCGACTGGTCGACATGGACGACCTTGTCGACGAGGTCGTCGCCGTCCACCCGGGTGTGCCGCCCGGGCACCGCCCGCGCACCGTTCAGCTCGCGCGCCAGGTGCGTGTACAGGATGTCGTTGACCAGCGTGGACTTGCCGGAACCGGACACACCGGTGACGGCCGTCAGGACGCCGAGCGGGAACGACACGTCGATGTCGCGCAGGTTGTTCTCCCGCGCGCCGTGGACGGTGAGCTTGCGGCTCTCGTCCACCGGCCGCCGCACCAGGGGCAGTTCGATGGACCGCTTCCCGGACAGGTACTGCCCGGTGATCGACTCGGAGTTCTTGAGCAGCTCCTTGAGCGAGCCGCTGTGCACGACCTTGCCGCCGTGCTCACCGGCGCCGGGGCCGATGTCCACGACCCAGTCGGCCACCTTGATGGTGTCCTCGTCGTGCTCGACGACGATCAGCGTGTTGCCCATGTCCCGCAGCCGCACCAGAGTTTCGATCAGCCGGTGGTTGTCGCGCTGGTGCAGGCCGATGGACGGCTCGTCCAGCACGTACAGCACGCCGACCAGGCCGGAGCCGATCTGCGTGGCCAGCCGGATGCGCTGGGCCTCGCCGCCGGACAGCGTGCCCGCCGCGCGGTTGAGCGAGAGGTAGTCCAGGCCGACGTCCACGAGGAAGCGGAGCCGCTCGTTGACCTCCTTGAGCACCCGCTCCGCGATCTTCTTGTCGCGCGCGTCGAGGCGGAGCTCGCCCAGGAACTCGGCACACTCGCTGATCGACATCGCGGACACCGCGGCGATGGACTTCTCCATCACGGTCACCGCGAGCACGATCGGCTTGAGCCGGGTGCCCTCACAGGTCGGACAGGGCACCTCGCGCATGTAGCCCTCGAAGCGCTCGCGACTGGTGTCGCTCTCCGCCTCCGAGTGCCGCCGCTTGACGAACGGCACGGCCCCCTCGAAGGCCGTGGTGTAGGCCCGCTCGCGCCCGTACCGGTTGCGGTAGCGGACCTCGATCTGGGTCTTGTGCCCGTACAGCAGGGCCTTCTTGGCCCGCTGCGGCAGGCCCGCCCAGGGAATGTCCGTACGGAATCCCAGCTCGCCCGCGAGCGCGCCGATCAGCCGCTGGAAGTAGTCCTTGGTGTGGCCGAGCGACCACGGGGAGATCGCGCCCTCGTCGAGGGACTTGTCCTCGTCGGGGATGATCAGCTCGGGGTCGACCTCCATGCGCGTACCGATACCGGTGCACTCGGGGCAGGCGCCGAAGGGGGAGTTGAAGGAGAAGGAGCGCGGCTCCAGCTCCTCGAAGGACAGGTCGTCGTACGGGCAGTAGAGGTGCTCGGAGAACATCCGCTCACGCTCGGGGTCGTCCTCGGCCAGGTCGACGAAGTCCAGGATCACCATGCCGCCGGAGAGCCCGAGGGCGGTCTCCACCGAGTCGGTGAGCCGGCGCTTGGCGCCGTCCTTGACGGTGAGGCGGTCGACGACCACCTCGATCGTGTGCTTCTCCTGCTTCTTCAGCGTCGGCGGCTCGGAGAGCTGGATCGTCTCCCCGTCCACCCGGGCCCGGCTGTAACCCTTGGTCTGGAGGTCGGCGAAGAGGTCGACGAACTCGCCCTTGCGCTCGCGCACGAGCGGCGAGAGCACCTGGAAGCGGCTGCCCTCGGGCAGCGCGAGCACCCGGTCGACGATCGCCTGCGGCGACTGCCGCGCGATCGGGCGGCTGCACTCGGGGCAGTGCGGCTTGCCGATGCGGGCGAACAGGAGGCGGAGGTAGTCGTAGACCTCGGTGATGGTGCCGACGGTGGAGCGGGGGTTGCGGGAGGTCGACTTCTGGTCGATCGAGACGGCCGGGGAGAGGCCCTCGATGAAGTCGACATCGGGCTTGTCCATCTGCCCCAGGAACTGGCGGGCGTAGGACGACAGCGACTCGACGTAGCGGCGCTGGCCCTCGGCGAAGATCGTGTCGAAGGCCAGGGAGGACTTGCCCGACCCGGAGAGTCCGGTGAAGACGATGAGTGAGTCGCGGGGCAGGTCGAGCGAGACGTTCTTGAGGTTGTGCTCGCGAGCGCCACGAACGATGAGACGGTCGGTCACGCCGGTCCGCACCTTTCTTGAGAGAGCGGGGGGACGGGCCCCGGCGATCCAGAGTATGGGGGCCGGGAGGCGTCGCAGGGATGGTGTGTCTTGTTCTCCGAGCGTATAGCACGTGCATTCGATTTACGGCACTCCGAAGAGTGCTTCACCCGATCGTGTGGCGGCGCTAGGGTCGGCCCCATGATTGATCATGTGCACGACCTGCGATCCCTACGCGAAGCCACGGACCGACTGCTGACCGCGGCCGCGAAACTGGACAACGCCGCCGTGGCCGAGGCGTCACGCCTGCCGGGCTGGTCCCGGGGTCACGTCCTCGCCCATCTCTCCCGGAACGCCGACGCCCTCGTGAATGTGTTCGAGGGGCGTCCGATGTACGAGAGCGCCACCGCCCGCGACTCCGACATCGAGCACGGTGCCGGGCGGCCTTTGGTGGAACAGCTGGAGGACCTGCGGAATTCCGCCGCCGCCTTCCAGGCCGTCGCCGACGCCCCGCAGGACTGGTCCCGCACGGTCGAGCTGCGCAACGGGGTCACCGACAGCGCCTCCCGCGTCCCCTTCCGCCGCCTGGTCGAGATCGAGCTGCACCACGTGGACCTCGGGATCGGCTACGAGCTCGAGGACCTCCCGGACGAGTTCACCACCCGCGAGATCGAGTTCCTGGCCGACCGCTGGTCCGGGCATCCCGAGGTGCCGCCGGTGACGCTGTCCCCCGGGGACGGCCGCACCTGGCACACCGGCTCCGCCGAGGGCACCCCCGTCACGCTGTCCGGCACCCCGGCCCAGCTCCTGGCCTGGCTCGCGGGGCGCGGCGACAAGGGCGACGCCCTCACCACCGCGGGCGGTCCCCTCCCGCTCCTCCCGCCGCTCTAGGATCAGCTCATGACCTACAGCGGAGCGGTGAAGGTCGGCGGTCCGGCCGACGTGCATGAACTCGCGGACCTGATGATTTCCAAGGTCGCCGTGGGCGGCATGAACAACAACGCCTACCTGCTGCGCTGCCGGGCGACCGGCGAGCAGCTGCTGATCGACGCGGCGGCCGAGGCCGCCACCCTGCTCAGCCTGATCGGTGACGACGGCATCACCTCCGTCGTCACCACCCACCAGCACGGTGACCACTGGGGCGCGCTCCGGGAGGTGGTCGACGCGACCGGAGCCCGGACCTACGCCGGGCGGTACGACGCCGAGGGCATCCCGGTGCCGACCGACGTCCCGGTCGAGGACGGGGACACGATCACCTTCGGGCGGATCGCGCTGACCGCCCGCCACCTGGTCGGCCACACCCCGGGCTCGATCTCCCTGGTCTACGACGACCCGCACGGGCACCCGCACGTGTTCACCGGGGACTGCCTCTTCCCGGGCGGCGTCGGCAACACCGGGGGCGACCCGAAGGCCTTCGCCCAGCTGATCGACGACGTCCAGGAGAAGCTCTTCGAGCAGCTCCCGGACGAGGCCTGGGTCTACCCGGGCCACGGCAACGACACCACGATCGGCGCCGAGCGCCCGCACCTCGCGGAGTGGCGCGAGCGCGGCTGGTAGAAGCACCTCGTCACACGACGTCCGGGCCGCCACTCCCCACCGGGAGGGGCGGCCCGCGTCAACTCCGGCACCCCGGTGCACTCCTTCCGGTGAGGGACGGCCCGATCCCCCGCCCGCACCCCCTCGCCCGGGGTATTTGCTGCACCATGCACCAAGATCACGCCCCGCGTCCGCGCCCGGGCCGCTCCCCCTCGATGGCGCGCCTCGCCTCGGCCTCGCTCGTCGGCACCGCCATCGAGTTCTACGACTTCTTCGTCTACGGAACCGCCGCGGCCCTGGTCCTCGGCCCCCTCTTCTTCCCCACCTTCTCGCCCCTCGCCGGGACCCTCGCGGCCTTCGGCACCTTCGGCATCGGCTTCCTCGCCCGCCCGCTGGGCTCGGTGCTCTTCGGTCACGTCGGCGACCGGTACGGCCGGCGGCCGGTGCTGCTCGCGTCCCTGGCGCTCACCGGGCTCGCCACGGTGGCGGTGGGCTGCGTACCGGCCTACTCCTCGATCGGCGTCGGCGCCCCCCTGCTCCTCCTCCTGCTGCGCTTCCTCCAGGGGCTCGGCGTCGGCGGCGAATGGGGCGGGGCGGTGCTCCTGACCGCCGAGCACGCCCCCGCGAACCGGCGCGGCCTGTGGTCGAGCTTCCCGCAGATGGGCCCGGCCGTCGGATTCCTGCTGGCCAACGGGCTGATGCTGGGGCTGTCGGCCACCCTCACCGACGGGCGGTTCACGTCCTGGGGCTGGCGGGTGCCCTTCTGGGCCGCCGGGCTGCTCGCGCTGGCGGGGCTGTGGCTGCGCCGGACGGTCGAGGAGACCCCGGAGTTCCGCGCGCTGGCCGCCGACGACCGGCGGGCCGGCGCCCCGGTGGCGGAGGTGGTGCGCGACCACTGGCGCCTGCTCCTGCTCACCGGCGGAGCGCTCGCCGTGGGGTACGCCGTCTTCTACGCCGTGACCACCTGGTCGCTGGCCTACGCCTGCGAGCACCTGGGGGTCGGCCGCAGCGTGATGCTCGCCTGCGTCATGGTGGCGGTGGCCGTCAAGGGCGCGGTGACGCCGCTGGTGGCGGTGCTGGGCGACCGGTACGGGCGGCGGCCGCTCTGCCTGGCCGGGAGCGCGGCCTGCGCGCTGTGGATGTTCCCGCTGGTGGCCCTGCTGCACACGGGTGATCCCCTGCTGATGACGCTGGGCTGCCTGGGCGCGCTGCTGGGGATGGTGACGATGCTGGCGGTGGTGGGGGCGTACCTGCCGGAGCTGTACCCGCCGCGCGTCCGGTGCACGGGGGCGTCCGTCGGCTACAACCTGGGCGGGGTGCTGGGCGGAGCGCTGACGCCGATCGTCGCGACCGCGCTGGCCGGGGGCTCGGGGCCGCCCTGGGGCGTGGCCGCGTATCTGACCGGGATCTCGCTGGTCAGTTTCGCCTGTTTCGCCCTGCTGCCGGAGACGAATCCGGTGGTGGCCGCACGCACGGCGGGGGCGGCCGAAGCGGCCGCCCCCGCCTGAGCGGTACCTCGCGCGCCTCAGGCGACGCGGTCCTGCGACGCGGCCTCGAGGGCGGCGGCCTCGGCGGCCGCCTGCTTCTTCGAGGCCATCAGGCTGGTGATCGTGGTGATCACCAGCACGCCGCAGATGACGCCGAGCGAGACCGGGATGGAGATCTGGGGGACATGCACCCCGGACTCGTGCAGGGCGTGCAGCACGAGCTTGACGCCGATGAAGCCCAGGATGATCGACAGGCCGTAGCTGAGGTGGACCAGCTTCTTGAGCAGGCCGCCGATGAGGAAGTACAGCTGGCGCAGACCCATCAGGGCGAAGGCGTTGGCCGTGAAGACGATGTACGGGTCCTGGGTGAGGCCGAAGATCGCGGGGATGGAGTCCAGGGCGAAGAGGATGTCCGTGGTGCCGATGGCGAGCATGACCACCATGAGCGGCGTCAGGACGCGCTTGCCGTTGTTCTGGATGAAGAGCTTGGTGCCGTGGTACTTGTCGGCGACGCCGAACTTCTTCTCGACGGACTTGAGGAGGCGGTTCTCCTCGAACTCCTCGTCCTCCTCGTCCTTGCGGGCCTCCTGGATGAGCTTCCACGCGGTGTAGATCAGGAACGCGCCGAAGATGTAGAAGACCCAGGAGAAGCTGGTGATGATCGCGGCGCCGGCCGCGATGAAGATCGCGCGCAGCACCAGGGCGATCAGGACTCCCACGAGCAGCACCCGCTGCTGGAGGTGGGAGGGCACCGCGAACTTCGCCATGATCAGGACGAAGACGAAGAGGTTGTCGACGCTCAGCGACTTCTCGGTGATGAAGCCCGCGAAGAACTCCTGCGAGGCCTGGCCGTTGCCGAAGATCAGCAGGCCGAGGCCGAAGAGCGCGGCGAGGGCGATCCAGACGACCGTCCAGATGCCCGCTTCCTTGACCGATACGTCGTGCGGTTTACGGCCGATGAAGAAGTCGGCTCCGATGAGGATGCTCAGACCGAGAATGGTCAGCACCCATAGGGTCCACGAAACGTCCATGTCGAACACGCCTCCGGCGGATGGCTCAGCACTACGTCAGCGTCATCGCTGCCGGAGGTCTCTTCCACCCGGGCGACCAGGAGGCCGTGGGCCGACGCCCCGGGACCGGTCACGGTCCGTATTGACGGGGACGCCGTAGCAGGAAAGCAGGAATACTCCCCTCCGCACTCCACAGCGTACCCGCCAGGACCGCCGAAGGTAAAGAGAAAGCCAAGAGAAGGTCAGGTGATGGTCAGGCGCGGGGGTCCGCGCCGACCCGCCGGACCAGCCCCGGATCAGCCCCGGATCAGCCGCCGGATCGTCTACGAGCCTCCGCGATCCGGTCCAGCGCCTGGTCCAGGACCCGGCTGCCCGGCGGCGGGAACGCCGCCTCGAAGGTCCAGGCATGTCCGACCCAGGGATCGGCGAGGTGGTTGTCCGGCACCGGTGACAGCCGCATCAGCGAGCGCCACAGCGGGTCCAGCAGCGGCCCGTACGCCGACGCTTCGTCGCGGTCCGCGACCATCAGCAGGTGCACTCCGACCTCGGGTCCCTCGTCGGCCAGGTAGCGCAACTGGGTGACGGCCCGGTCGTCGAAGCCGTGCGGGAAGTCGTGGACGATGAGCAGCTGCTCGGCGGTGTCCAGGTCGGCCGGCAGGTCCTCGGGCGCTCCCGCCCGCAGCGCCATCTGTACGAGGTCCACCCGCCGGGTCAGCCGCGCCAGGGTCTGCGTGACGCCCGCGGACCCGGCGGCGGGCGGCGCCGCCAGTACGTCCGCCCGCACCAGCGGGGCCAGCGAGTCGGCCCCGGCCCCGGCGGCGTCGATGACGTGCACCGAGAACCGGCCCGCGGGGTGCACGGCGAGCAGCCGCACCGCGTGCGCGACGGCCATGTCCATGGCGGCCCGGCGCAGCGGGGCGGTGTCCGCCATCATCGCGGCCTCGGAGCCGGTCCGGCCGTTGTCGATCCACAGGCCGCGCTCCTGCGGGAACCGCACCAGCATGGGGATGCGCAGGCCGGGGCACTCGGGCAGGTGCAGATCGCCCAGGCGCAGGGCGAGCGGGGCCTCGGCGGGGATCCGGTGGGCGTGCCAGACGGGGTTGTCCCAGCGGGCGAAGGCGGCGGGGAGCGCGGGCTCGACCACCTCCACCTCGGCCGTGAGCTGGGCGAGGTCCCGGTCGAGGACGGCCCGGGCCTGGGCGACGAGGTCGTCGCGGCGGGCCGTGGCGCTCTCGCGGGCGCTGTCGCCGGAGCCGCCGAGGCGGCCCAGCGGGTCGGCGAGGGCCTCGTCGAGCTCGCGTTCCATCCGGGACTCGGCGTACTCGGCCGCGCCGCGGTAGGCCGCGACCGAGCGGGCCAGGTCCTCGAACATGCCCCAGACCTGGTTGTACAGCCGCTCGTCCATGGACCACCCGGTGGCGTCACCGGCGACCGGGCGGGGCGGCTCGCCGGGCTGTGCGGGCGGGGCCTGCGGCGCGGGCGGCGGGGGTGCGTCGGTGCGGGCGCGGCGCGGGTGGGCGTAGCTGATGGTGGGCGGCCCCTCCGGGTCGGCGACCGGGTCCGCCGGTGGCGGCGGGGGCACCGGCCCGGGGACCGGGCCCTGCGGGACGACCGGGGTCGCGAGCGGGGTCGGGGTGTCGCAGGCCGCGGGCGCGGGCCCCGTGCCCGGCACCGCGCCGGAGGAGTACGGCGAGCCCGCGACCGGTACCGCGTCGGCGGGCACGGCGTCGGCGGGCACGGCGTCCACCGGCCGGGCGTCGGCCGGCGGCGCGTCGGCGGGGGCGGGGACCCCGGCGGCCGCGTGGGCGCGGGCGGCGGCCTCCTCGGCGGCCGGGGCGCTCAGGCCGTGGTCGGCGAGGAGGGCGGCGAGCCCGTCGGCGTACCCCTGGCCGACGGCGCGGACCTTCCAGGCGCCCTGGCGGCGGTACAGCTCGAGCGCGACGACCGCGGTCTCCGCGTCGAGCCCGGTGAGGGTGTACCCCGCGAGCTCGTCGCCGTCCGCCGCGGCCACGACGACGTACGGCGCCGCCACCGCGCCGAACCGGGGCGGACCGCCCGGCGGCAGCGCCAGCACCACCCCGACCTTGTGCACGGCGGCGGGCAGCGCGTCCAGGTCCACCGGGAAGGCGTGCCGCGCGGCGGCGGCCACGGGCACCTCCACCCCGGGCACCCGGGGCGCCCCCGGGTGGGCCAGGGAGCCGGGGCCGGACAGCCGGCCCCGGTCGTCGCCCAGCGCGGCGCCGGCGAGCACGGGTGTGCCCGCCGAGACCCTGATCTCCACCCGGTGCCGGGACAGGGGGTGGTTCTGCCCCCGGACCAGTTCGGCCGTCATCGTGCAGCCCCTCCCCCGTCGTACGTGTTCTCTTGTGCGCCCGCCGCGGCGGGCGGCGTGCCTACAGGTGCGGCAGGATCGCCGGCAGCAGGTCCTGGAAGGTGCGGCCGTTGGCCGCGTTGCCCAGGGCCGTCATCTTCCAGCCGCTGCCCGCCCGGTGCACCTTCGCCATGATCTGCGCGGTGTACTGACCGCCGCCGTCGAGCGTGTAGCGGGCCAGTTCCTGGCCGTTGGTCTCGTCGACGATGCGGCAGAAGGCGTTCTGCACCTCCTGGAACGTCTGTCCGGTGAACGAGTTCACCGTGAAGACGATCTGGTCGATGTGCACCGGCACGCGCTGGAGGTCGACGAGGATCGACTCGTCGTCGCCGCCCTGACCGGCGCCGCCGACCAGGTTGTCACCGGTGTGCCGGACCGAGCCGTCGTCGCTCTGCAGCTTCCGGAAGAAGACCACGTCCTTGGGGTCCTTGCCCGCGAAGAGCACCGCGGAGGCGTCCAGGTCGATCTCCCGGGTACGGGAACCGAACAGGCCGCGGCGCTTGGCGGCCTGCCAGCCGAGGCCCATGCGGACCGCGGTCAGCGTCCCTCCGTCCGACTTCTCCAGACTGATGGCCTGACCCTTGGTCATGTTGACCGTCACGTGCTGTCCCCTCTCCATAGCCACCCCCAGGCAGCGAGTACCTGTGGCTGTTCCACGCCCGAACACTACTGACCGCGCCGGGCTCAGGCGAGGCCCGCTTCCCTCATCTGCCGAAGCTCCTTCTTCAGCTCTCCGACCTCGTCCCGGATCCGGGCCGCGACCTCGAACTGCAGCTCGGCCGCGGCCGCCCGCATCCGCTCCGTCATCTGCTCGATCAGCGAAGCCAGTTCGGCCGCGGGCCGGTCGGTCAGCACCTCGGCCTTGGCACCGCCCTTCGCGGCCTTGCCGCCCTTGGCCGCGCGGCCGCCCAGCGCGGGCACCGGCGCCTTGGCGTCCTTGCCCTGCCGGTAGCCGGTACCGAGGAGCTGCTCGGTGTCGAGTTCCTCGCGGGCGATGGTGGCGACGATGTCGTTGATCTTCTTGCGCAGCGGCTGCGGGTCGATGCCGCGGGCCGTGTTGTAGGCGACCTGCTTCTCCCGGCGGCGGTTGGTCTCGTCGATCGCCTGCGCCATGGCCGGGGTGATGGTGTCCGCGTACATGTGGACCTGGCCGGAGACGTTGCGCGCCGCGCGGCCGATGGTCTGGATCAGCGAGGTCCCGGAGCGCAGGAAGCCCTGCTTGTCGGCATCCAGGATCGCCACGAGCGACACCTCGGGCAGGTCGAGGCCCTCGCGCAGCAGGTTGATGCCGACCAGGACGTCGTACTCCCCGGCCCGCAGCTCCCGCAGCAGCTCGATCCGGCGCAGCGTGTCCACGTCGCTGTGCAGGTAGCGCACGGCGATGCCCAGCTCCAGGAAGTAGTCCGTGAGGTCCTCGGACATCTTCTTGGTGAGGGTGGTGACCAGGACCCGCTCGTCCTTCTCGACGCGCTGGCGGATCTCGTGCACCAGGTCGTCGATCTGGCCCTCGGTCGGCTTGACGACGACCTCGGGGTCGATCAGGCCGGTGGGCCGGATGATCTGCTCGACGAACCCGTCGCCGCGCGACAGCTCGTACTTGCCGGGGGTGGCCGACAGGTAGACCGTCTGGCCGATCCGCTCCTGGAACTCTTCCCACTTCAGCGGGCGGTTGTCCAGCGCGGAGGGCAGCCGGAAGCCGTGGTCGACCAGGGTCCGCTTGCGCGAGGCGTCGCCCTCGTACATCGCGCCGATCTGGGGCACGGTGACATGCGACTCGTCGATGACGAGGAGGAAGTCCTCGGGGAAGTAGTCGATGAGGGTGTTGGGCGCGCTGCCCCGCTCGCGGTCGTCCATGTGCAGCGAGTAGTTCTCGATGCCGGAGCAGGAACCGATCTGCCGCATCATCTCGAGGTCGTAGGTCGTGCGCATGCGCAGTCGCTGGGCCTCCAGCATCTTGCCCTGCTTCTCCAGCTCGTCGAGGCGCGCGGTCAGCTCCGCCTCGATGCCCCTGACCGCCTTCTCCATGCGCTCGGGACCGGCGACGTAGTGGCTCGCGGGGAAGACGTACAGCTCGCGGTCCTCGCTGATGACCTCGCCGGTCAGCGGGTGGAGGGTGGAGAGGGCCTCGATCTCGTCGCCGAACATCTCGATGCGGACCGCGAGTTCCTCGTACACCGGGAAGATCTCGATGGTGTCGCCGCGGACCCGGAAGGTGCCGCGGGTGAAGGCGACGTCGTTGCGGGTGTACTGGATGTCGACGAAACGGCGCAGCAGCTGGTCGCGGTCGAACTCCTCGCCGACCTTGAGGGAGACCATCCGGTCGACGTACTCCTGCGGGGTGCCGAGGCCGTAGATGCAGGAGACGGACGCGACCACGATGACATCGCGCCGGGTCAGCAGGGAGTTCGTCGCGGAGTGGCGCAGCCGCTCCACCTCCTCGTTGATGGAGGAGTCCTTCTCGATGTAGGTGTCCGACTGCGGAACATACGCCTCGGGCTGGTAGTAGTCGTAGTACGAGACGAAGTACTCGACGGCGTTGTTCGGCAGGAGCTCGCGGAATTCGTTCGCCAGCTGGGCGGCCAGCGTCTTGTTCGGTGCCATGACCAGCGTCGGGCGCTGGAGCTTCTCGATCATCCAGGCCGTGGTGGCCGACTTGCCGGTGCCGGTCGCGCCCAGCAGGACGACGTCCTTCTCACCCGCGCGGATGCGCTTCTCCAGCTCGGCGATGGCCGCGGGCTGGTCGCCGCTGGGCTGGTAGGGACTGACGACCTCGAAAGGCGCCACCGTGCGTTCGATCTTCGATACGGGCCGCATGAGTCAACCGTACGGCCCCCCACTGACACTCACGCATCCGCGCGCCCCGGACGCCCCGCGGCGGCCGTCCGCTCCCCGTCCGACCTGCACCCGACACGCGTCCGTGACGCCCCGGGACGCAGAGTGACCCTGGTCCGTTTGTCGTAGTTCGGTGGCGACGGCGTGATCGTGAACGGCATCATCGCGATGAGGCAGTCACCTTCCACGACAGACCGTCAAATATGCCGACAGGGGCGGGGTCCAGCCGCCCCCGCCCCCCGTCCAGGCCCCCGCCCCGCCTCGCCCCGCCGTCGCCCCCCGCCCGTCCAGGCCCCCGCCCCGCCTCGCCGTCGCCCCGCGCCCGTCCGCGTGTCCGGCCGGGCCGCCGGTCGACCCACTCATCACTCGAGGAGACCGCCCATGTACGTCCGATCCGTTGCCGCGGCTGCCGCCGTGCTGGGCATCACCCTCTGCGCGATGGGCGGCCCGGCCTCCGCCACCCCGCCGCGCTCCGCCGCCGGGGCGGTGGGGCGCCCCGCCGCCGGGCCGCTCCCGCGTCCGCGTCCGCTCGCGGTGCCGGGGGCGGGGCCGCTGTCCGCGCCGCGGCTCGCGCGCCCGCTCACCAAGCCCCGGCCGGGACCGCTGCCGGGGCTGCTCGGCCTGCCGGTGATCTACGCCCACCGCGGGGCCTCGGCGTACGCCCCGGAGAACACCCTGGAGTCCATCGACCTGGCCGCCCGGCTGGGCATCGACTGGGTGGAGAACGACGTCCAGCGCACCAAGGACGGCGTGCTCGTCGTGATCCACGACGAGACCCTCAAGCGGACGACCGACGTCCAGAAAGTGTTCCCGGGCCGCAGTCCCTGGCGGGTGAAGGACTTCACGGCGGCGGAGATCGCCCGGCTCGACGCGGGCAGCTGGTTCCGTCCCGAATTCGCGGGCGCCCGGATCCCCACCCTGCGGCAGTACCTGGACCGGGTGCAGCGCAACCAGGGCCGACTGCTGCTGGAGGTCAAGAAGCCCGAGCTGTACCCCGGGATCGAGCGGCAGCTCCTGGACCTGCTCGACCGGACGGGCTGGCTGGACGCACGGCACGTCGCCTCCCGGCTGGTCGTGCAGAGTTTCAGCGCCGACTCCGTTGCCCTGGTCCACACGCTGCGGCCCGACCTGGTGACGGCCTTCCTCGGCGCCCCGCCGGAGGACGAGCTGGCGCGGTACGCCGCGTTCTCCGACCGGATCAACCCCTGGTTCCGGGAGATCTCGGCCGACTGGGTGGACGACGTGCACGCCCTCAAGGGGCCGCACGGCAGGGCCATGGAGGTGGACACCTGGATCGTGGACGACCCGGACACGGCCGAGCGGGTCGTGGAGATGGGCGTGGACGGCATCATCTCCAACGCTCCCGACGTGGTGCGCCGGACGGTGTACGGGTTCTGACCCGCCCGCGCCCCGGGGCCGGACCCGGTTCCCGGGGGCGTTGTCGGTGGGGCGTCGTACGGTGGTCGGGTGGACAGCACCGAGCGGCCCCGGGGGCCGCACCTCGAATGGACCGTGGTCGCGAGCCCCATCGGTCCGCTCCTCCTCGCCGCGACCCCGGAGGGTCTGGTCAAGGTCGAGTTCCATGCGTCGCCGGAGATGATCGAGCCGCTGGTCACCCGGCTCGGAGCGGCGGCCCTGCGCCCGGCGCCGGGCGAAGAGGCGCTGCTGGCCGAGCCCATACGCCAGCTCGCCGCCTACTTCGCGGGCGACCTGCGGCGCTTCGCGCTGCCGCTGGACTGGCGCCTCAGCTCCGGCTTCCACCGCCAGGTGCTCCAGGAGCTGGACCGCTCCGTGCCGTACGGGGCGGTCGTCGGGTACGGCGAGCTGGCCGCCCGGGTCGGCCAGCCGGGCGCGGCCCAGGCCGTGGGCGCGGCGATGGGGTCCAATCCGCTGCCGTTGGTCGTGGCCTGCCACCGGGTCGTCGAGAACGGGGGCGGGATCGGCGGCTTCGGCGGCGGGGTGGAGACCAAGCGGGCCCTGCTGGCCCTGGAGGGCGTTCTTCCACAGCCACTGTTCTGAGCATGAGCAGCTGACCAGGAACTATCCGGTTCCCCCGCGGGGCGGGCGGTGCGACACTGCGCCGGTGACTGCTGCCGCGGCCCCGCCCGCCGTCCCCCGCCCCGCACGGCCCGTCCGCTCCTGTCCGCCGGATCGGAGGTGTACGTCGTGACCGCCCCGCACGGTACGGACCGGCCCGCCGGGCCCGTCCCGCCCACCGGATCCACCGGATCCACCGGACCCGTACGGCCCGCCCGGTCCGCCGCGGCCGCCCGGCCGGGGTCTGCGGACCCGAAGGCCGGCCCGGACCGCCTGCCCCGGGAGGTCCGGGGAGTGACCGAGGCCGATCTGCCCCGGTTGCGCAGGCGCGTATCCGGCGTGCTCATAGCCGCGCAGATCCTGGGCGGCCTCGGCATACCGATCAGCATCGCGCTGGCCCCGGTGCTGGCCACCGAGGTCAGCGGCACCGAAGCCGTGTCCGGGCTGGCCTCGACCGCCGCCGTCGTGGGCACCGCCGTGGTCTCGCTCCCGCTCGCGGCGCTGATGACCGCGCGCGGGCGCCGCCCGGGGCTGGTCCTCGCCTATCTGATCGGCGCGGGCGGCGCGGGCCTGGTGGTCCTGGCAGCCGTCCTGGGGAGCTTCCCGCTGCTGCTGCTCGGCATGGCCGCCTTCGGAGCGGCTTCCTCCGCCAATCTGCAGTGCCGGTTCGCCGCCGCCGACCTGGCGGCCCCGGACCACCGGGCGCGGGCGATCTCGACGGTGGTGTGGGCCACGACCATCGGCGCGGTGCTGGGACCCAACCTGTCGGCTCCGGCCAGCCGGAGCTTCGCGGGGACCTCCATACCCGAGAAGGCCGGTCCGTTCCTGTGGGCCGGCGCGATCTTCCTGCTCACCGCGCTGCTGATCGGCGTACTCCTGCGGCCGGATCCGCTGCTGACGGCCAGGGCGCTGGCCGGTCCGGCCGAGCAGACGGCCGCCGCCCGCTCGCTGCGGGCCGGGTTCGCCGCCGTACGGGCCTCCCCCAGGGCGCGCCTGGCGCTGGTGACGGTCGCCGTCACGCACACCGCCATGGTCTCGATCATGGTGATGACCCCCGTCGACCTGGGTCACCACGGCGCCGACCTCCAGCTGATCGGTCTGGTGATCAGCGGGCACATCGCCGGGATGTTCGCCTTCTCGCCGGTGATGGGCTGGCTGGCGGACCGGCTCGGCAGGCTCTCGGTGATCGGCCTGGCCGCCGGGCTGCTCGCGATCGCCGCGCTGCTGGCGGGCACCGCCGGGGCGAACCACGCGCAGACCGCGGCGGGGCTGTTCCTGCTAGGACTGGGCTGGTCCGCCGGGCTGGTCTCCGGTTCGGCGCTGCTGACCGACTCGGTGCCGCAGGCCGCGCGGGCCGCGGTCCAGGGCCTGTCCGACCTGACCATGAACACCTGCGCGGGCATCGGCGGCGCCGTGTCCGGGCTGATCGTCTCCCAGGCGGGCTACGGCTGGCTCAACGCCGCCGGGGCCGCGCTGCTGCTGCCGATGGCCGGGCTCGCGCTGTTCACCGCGCGCCGCCACCCCGCGCCCGCCGCCACCGACGGGGCCGTCAGAGACTGATGTGGTAGGCCTTGCGCAGCGTCTCGTGCACGGTCCAGGTGGTCTTGTCGCCCTCCCGGAGCACGCAGGCGGTGCCGGGGCCGACCTCCAGCCGCTCGCCGCCCTCGATCTCGATGGTGGCCCGGCCGCTGACGACGACGAACAGCTCGTTCGCCTCGGTGTCGGTGACCACCCCGGGGGTGATCTGCCAGATCCCGCGCAGCTGCTTGCCGTCCTCGGACTCCCACAGCACCTTGCCCGTCACCACCGGCTCGCCGGAGACGATCTGGCCCGGGTCGAGGTCCTCCGCCTCCAGTTCGGCGTCCGGTACGTCGGGCACGGACACGGCGAAGGAGGCGGGCGGGGTGGCGGGCGCGGCGGGCGTGGCGGCGGGCTCTTCGGTGCTCATGGCGCGAAACCCTAGCCGGGCGGGGCGGCGCCGCGCGGTGACCAGGTCGTCCAGGATCGGCGGGGCGCAGGCGTCACCCTGTCCAGGGCGCGGGCCCGCTCAGCGCGCCCCGCGCACCCCGTGTATCTCGGACAGTTGGGCCGGGGGCGCGTTTGGGGGCGTGGATCCCGTGCCATGGATGGGGACATGTCACAGCACACAGCGGTTCCGGTCCTGTCGGAAGAGGTACGCGACGCGCTCGCGGACGGGCGCCCCGTCGTCGCCCTCGAATCGACGATCCTCGCGCACGGCCTGCCCCGGCCCCGCAATCTCCAGGTGGGCGGGGAACTGGAGGCGCTCGTCCGGTCGGAGGGCGCCGTTCCGGCGACCCTCGCGGTGCTCGACGGAGTGCCGTACGCCGGGCTCGACAAGGCACAGCTGGAGCGGATCGCGAACGGCGACGGCGTGCGCAAGCTCGGGCACCGGGACCTGGCACCCGCGATGGCGGCGGGCGCCACCGGGGCGACGACGGTGTCCGCGACGGCCTTCCTGGCCGCGCGGGCCGGGCTGCGCGTCTTCGCCACCGGCGGGCTGGGCGGCGTACACCGCGACTGGGAGCGGGCGCAGGACGAGTCGGCGGACCTGTCACTGCTCGCCCGGACCCGGATCACGGTGGTCTGCGCGGGGGTGAAGTCGATCCTGGACGTGCCGGCCACGCTGCAGCGGCTGGAGACGCTGGGCGTGGGGGTGCTGGGCTTCGGGACGGAACGTTTTCCCGGCTTCTATCTGACCAGCTCCGGCGAGCCCGTCGACTGGACCGTGCACCGGCCGCAGGAGGTGGCCGCCGTGATGGCGGCTCAGGACGCCCTGGGCGGCCCGGCGTCCGCGCTGCTGGTCGCGAACCCGGTCCCCGAGGCGGAGCAGCTGGATCCGGAACTGCACGACCGGGTACTGGCCCAGGCCCTCGCGGAGTGCCGGGAACGGGGCATCACCGGGCAGGCGGTGACCCCCTTCCTGCTCGGTTTCCTGGTCCGGGCGACCGGCGGGGCGTCGCTGGAGGCCAATCTGGCGGCGGTGCGCGGCAACGTCCGGCTGGGGGCACGGATCGCGGCGGCCTGGGCGGCGTGGTGAGCGGGCCGGGCGCGGGGCCGGGCGTGGGGCCGGGCGAACGGTCCGGCGCACCGGCCGCCGAGTTGGCGGGAGGCCTGCTGGTGGTCGGGGACGTGGTCACGGACGTGGTGGCCGTGCACCTGGAACCGCTGGCTCCGGCCACGGACACGGCGGCCCGGATCCGTACGATGCCCGGTGGCGCCGGGGCCAACGCGGCCTGCTGGGCGGCCCACGAGGGGGCCGCGGAGGTCGCGCTGCTGGCGCGGGTGGGCGCGGAGTCGGCGCAGTGGCACGAGCACGCCCTACTGGCCGCCGGGGTCCGCCCGCTGCTGGTGATAGACCCGGTGGAGCCCACCGGGACGGTGGTCGCGCTGGTCGGCAAGGACGCCGAGCGGACCTTTCTGACCGACAGCGGGGCCGTGCTGCGGCTCTCCCGGGCCGACTGGACCCCGGCAGTGCTGGACGGAGTGGCCCATCTGCACCTGTCCGGCTACCTGTTCTTCGGGGACACCAGCCGGGAGCTGGCCCGGCTGGCGCTGCGCTCGGCCCGGGAGCGCGGGATCGCGGTGAGCGTGGACCCCGCCTCGGCGGGGTTCCTGGGCGCGCTGGGGGTGGACCGGTTCCTCGACGCCGTGGCGGGGGCCGACGTACTCCTGCCCAACGAGGACGAGGCGCGGCTGCTGGCCGGGCTGCCCGGACCGGCCCCCTCGGCGCGGGCTGCGGCGGAGCTGAGCCTGCGGGTTCCGCTGGTCGTGGTGACCCGGGGGCCGGCCGGGGCGCTGGTCGCCGAGGGCGGCCGGGTGACCGCCGAGATCATGGCGGAGTCCGCGCTGGCGGTGGATTCCACCGGCGCGGGCGACGCCTTCACCGGCGGGTTCCTGGCGGCCCGGCTCGCGGGCGCGGACCCGGTGGAGGCGGCGCGGGCGGGGTGCCGGGCGGGGGCGGTCGCGGTGACCCGGCTGGGCGGGCGGCCGTAGGTCCTGTCGTCGAAGTGGCGCCTGGCCCGGGCCGCTCCGGCTCAGTGCGGGAGGCCGGTCCAGGCGGGGTGGCGGGGGTCGTCGGCGCGGACCAGGACGTCGGCGGCCGACTCCGGGTCGGTCTCGGCGTCGTAGCGCGCGAAGGCGGGCAGGGTCCAGCGCTCGGCCTCGGGCGTCCGGCGGGCCAGGGCCCCGGCGGAGAGCCGGATGTGGACGCTGAGGTCGAAGGGGAACCAGTGCCCCATCAGGAACGGTCCGTGCAGGATCACCACGGCGCCCGGCGGGAGGGTCACGTAGGGGCTGCGGGTCGCGCGGTCGGTGACCGGGTCCCACAGGTCCGGCAGCACCCGCCCGCTGCCCCCGGGGTCCAGCGGTCCGACGACCTCGCGCCACAGCGCGGCCGTGTCGTACCAGCCGCCGAGGTAGGTGTCGACGTCCCGGCGGCCGTACTCGAAGCGCAGCGAGGCGGGCCGCAGGAAGCCGTCGGCGGGAACGACGAGGACCGAACGGCCGCGCAGGCGCAGCGCGTCGGCGAGGTGCCCGGCGAGCGTACCCGTACCGGCGGCGGGCGCGCCGTCCACGGCCACCCGCAGCCAGGGCGCCGCGGCGTCCGGACCGCCGGCCGGATCCCCGGCCGTGGCACCACCCGCGTCCCCGCCCATGTCCCGCCGCGCGCCGTCGAGATGGCCCGCGAGCCGCTCGGCCATCCCCTCCCATGTGATCGCTTCCAGCTGCACGGTCCCATTGTCAGTGGTCGCCCGTAGCGTTTCTCAACAAGGGATCACCGACGCGCAAGAGCCGTCGTCCCGGCCTTGGGGAGGGGTCTGTCATGGCTCGCGAGACCACGTATCTGGAGCTGTCGCAGGATGGCGGCGGCGCGCACAAGTTCTACGAGGTGACCGTCGACGGGACGGCCGTCTCGGTGCGGTACGGCCGGATCGGTGCGGACGGGCAGCTGCAGAACTCCTCCTTCCCCACCGTCGAGAAGGCGCGGGCGGCTGCCGCGAAGAAGGTCGGGGAGAAGGTCCGCAAGGGGTACGCCCCGGCCGTGCGCGGGCAGCGCACGGCGCGCGCGGTCTCCCGCCGCCAGGTGACCTCGGCGCCCTCGACGGCGCGGGCGGTGGCGCCGGTGCTGTGGCGGTTCCGCACAGGCGCCTCGGCGTTCGGGATCCATGTGGACGAGGACCGCTGCTGGGTCGGCAATCAGGCGGGCGACGTCTACACGCTGAGCCACGGCGGCGAGGTACTGGCGCGCTATTCGCTGCCGGACGGGGTCAAGTGCCTGGTGGCGGACGAGTTCTGGATCTATGCCGGGTGTGATGACGGCACGGTGTACGACCTGTCGTCGAAGGTCCCCTTCGGGGCCTACGACATCGCGGCGGACGTGGACATCTTCTGGCTGGACATCCGCGAGGGCGTGCTCACCGTCTCCGACCGCGACGGCGGCCTGACGGTCATCGACCACGAGGACGAGTTCCAGTGGTCGCGCCGGTCCTCGGGCTCCAACGGATGGATGGTGCGGGCGGACGGGGACGCCGTCTACCACGGGCACACCTCGGGGGTGACGGCGTACGCCCCGGACGGCTCCGGGGAGCTGTGGCACACCCGGACCAACGGTCAGGTGCTGTTCGGCTGGCAGGAGGACCACGCGGTGTACGCGGGGACCTCGCGGCACACCGTGGAGCGGCTGTCGAAGGCGACCGGGGCCGTCGAGGCCACCTACCGGTGTGACGGGTCGGTGTATTCCTGCGCGACCTCGCCCGACGGCCGGCACGTCTTCGCGGGCGACTCGTCCTCGTCGGTGTACTGCTTCGACGCCGCCGGGCGGCGGCTGTGGAAGCTGGGCACGGGGAGCGGGTCCGCGCTGTCGATGCAGTATCTGGACGAGCGGCTGTACCTGGTGACCACGGACGGGTCGCTGGTCTGCGTGGACGCGAGCGAGGCGGCCATCGCGGCGGCCCAGCAGGGCTCGGTGCCGACCGCGATGGACGTGAAGTCGGCGGCGGCCCTGCCCGTGTTCACGCCGGCCGCGTCGGCGGCCGCGGTGGCGACGGTGACGGTCGCCCCGGCGGGCGGGATCGTCGTCGAGTGCGTCCAGCAGGGCGGCCGGATGCGGGTGCAGGTGCTCTCCGGCGGCTTCGAGCCCTCGTGGAACGTGCAGTTCCCCCGGGGCATCCGGGAGGCGGGGGCCCGGTATGTGGTGGACGGCCTGCACCCGGCTCCCGGAGGCTTCTACCGGGTGCGCGGGGAGATACGCCGCCTGGTGTGAGCCCCGGCGGGGTGCGGAGTGGGGGGTGCGGGGAGGAGGCGGGGGGCGGGGGCGTCGACCGAGAGGGGCAGGCCCTCGGGGAGGGCGTAGGTGACGTGGAGGACGACCGGCTCGGCGCCGCGGTTGTGGCCGAGGTGGACGTGTTCGGCGCCGCCGCGTTCGATGAAGCGGTCCCCGGCCTCGTTCACCTCGACCGTGCCGTCGTGCAGGATCCGGGTGAGCGTCCCGGACCGGACGACGGCGTTCAGCGGGACGTGGTGGTAGTGCCAGCCGGTGGAGCCGCCGGGCGCTATGACGATCTCCCGCTCCACGAGGTCGGCCAGAGCGGCCGCGGCGGGCGGGCGCGCCGCCTCCCGCGACGTGGCGAGAAGCCTCGACCGGCGCGCCGCCTCCGCGACCCGGACGATCGGTTTCGGCCTTCCCATGCGGTTCCCCCCTCGTAGCGCCCTCCAGGCGCGGACGGGCGCCTGTCGAGCCCTCCACGCTAGGCAGACCTCGGGCTGACCAGGAGGAATTGCCGAAACGCCAACTGCCTTGCGCTCCAGGGTGATAAGAGGCTGTCGGGGCGGTATCACACCTGTATGGACCTCGTCGTCATCGAGCCACTCAAGCGGATCAGCTGCGCGGAGTGCGGGCACGGGCCGCTTCCGCACCTCGTCCGCGAGTCCGGTGTCCCCCGCTGCCTGGACTGCGCCGATCTCGGGCACCTCGTCTACCTGCCGCGCGGCGACGCGGCCCTCACCCGCCGCGCCCGGACGGGCAGTTCGCTGTGTGCGGTGGTGGTGCGGTTCAACAAGCGCCGCCGTCGCCACGAACGCCAGGGCCTGCTGGTCGAGGAGCCCGCCCTGGCCCGTGCGGAGGCCGCCTGCCTCGTGGACGCCGAGGCGCGGGCCCGGCGGCGGGCCCGCGACCGGGTGCGCCGGGCAGCGGAGGACACCCGGTTCACGGCCCTCTTCGCCGCCGAGATCACCCGGCTGTTCCCCGGGTGCCCGCCCGCGCGCGCCGAGGCGATCGCGGCCCACGCCTCGGTCCGGGGCAGCGGGCGGGTGGGCCGCAGCGCGGCGGGCCGGGCCCTGTCCGAGCAGGCCGTCTCGGTCGCGGTCCGCGCGGCGGTCCGGCACGAGGACACGGAGTACGACGCCCTGCTGATGGCGGGCGTCCCGCGGTTCGAGGCCCGCGCCCGGCTCGCCCCGCTGATCGATGCCGTCCTCGACTCCTGGCGCCCGGACACCCCGCGCTACCGCGCGCCACGCCCCCGGCGGCATCTCCCGCGACCGGCGTCCCCGGCCGCGCCCGAACCGTAGGGGGTGGCCCGGCCCGTCCGGGCCGCGCGGCCCGGACGGGGACTAGGCCCTGTGGTCAGAGACAGCCCGGCTCGCGCGGGACCGGCGGTAGAGCAGCGCTCCCCCGAGGAGCAGGGCGGCGCTGCCCGGTACGAGGTAGCCGAGCGCGTCCGCGCCGGTGTGGGCCAGCGCGGGGCCCGTCTCGCCCGGCGGGGCGGGCGGGGCCGACGGGGTGACCGGGCGTACCGCCACCGGCGGCTGCGCGGGCTTGCCGCCGGGTGTACCGCCGTTGACCGAGGTGGTGCCGGCGGCGGAGTTGCCGGCGCCCACGACGCTCACCGCGTTGCCGCTGATGTTCACCGGGAGATCGACCGGCAGCTGGATCCCGTTGCCGGACAGCAGACCTGGCGAATCCTTTCCGCGCCCTTCGGCGACCGCGCCCCCACCGTTCCCGGCACCCTGCCGGGAGGGGCCCGTCGAGGACGACGGGCCCGACCGATGTGAGGGATGAGAGGGCCGCGGATCCGGATGTTCGGCGGGACCCGCGTTGCCACAGCGGTTCCCCGAAGCCGGGTTGAGCAGGCCCACCACGCTCACGGTGTTCCCGCACACGTTCACCGGAGCGTGCACCGGCAGCTGCACGAGGTTCCCCGAGAGCAGGCCCGGCGAGCGCTGCGCCTGTCCGCTCGCGTCCGCGTCGGCGTAGGCGAAGCCACCCGCACTCGCGGCAGCCAGTCCACCCCCCGCAACCACCGCCGCGATCAAGCCATTTCGACGACTGCGTCGCATCAGTTTCCCTGCCTTCCGGAGGAGTTCACGGGCGTTGCACCCGTGCCCGTACAACGCTCTGAACCCGTTCGGGTTATAGCGCCGGTAGGCATTTCACTCCATCGTGTACTGGGTAGTGCGTACTTCATGATGGACAGACCGCTGCTGCTCCTCGACGTGGACGGCCCGCTCAATCCGTTCCGCTCACCCTTCGCCGGACTGCGTGGGTACACCACACACCGGATGCGCCCGGCCCTCTGGATGGGCCGCCGGGCGCCGGATTCCCGCAGTGCGCGCCGGGGTCTGCGGGTCCGCCTGCACCCCACCCACGGCGCGCGGCTCCAGGCGCTGCCCTTCGAACTCGCCTGGGCCACCACCTGGATGCACCAGGCCAACACGATGATCGCCCCGCACATCGGACTACCCGGTGATCTTCCTGTCATCGAATGGCCGGAACTCTTCGCCCACGACCCCGACGGCCTCTACTGGAAGACGCGGCCGCTCCTCGACTGGGCCGCCGGGCGCCCCTTCGCCTGGGTCGACGACATGATCACCGCACGGGACCGCGCCTGGGCCCGCGCCCACCACCCGGCCCCCTCCCTGCTGCTGCGCATCCACCCCCGCCACGGCCTGCGCGCACGCGACTTCGCCACCCTCACCCGCTGGGCGGACTCCCTGCCCGGGACGTGAGGGCTGCCATCGGATCGGGGGACGGGAGGCCGCAGGGCCACCAGTCCTCCTCGTCCGGCTCGGACTCGTAGGCGTACCAGAGCCCGTCGCGGCCGAGGCGGAGCTGGGACGTACGGCCGCAGAGCCGGTTGCGCCGGGGCCGGAAGGGGCCGAGCCCCGCGGCCAGCAGAGCCGGGCGGGCGCGGTCGAAGGGGCCCGCGGGCGGGTCCCACTCCTCCTCCAGCACCAGCAGCCCCGCGCGACCGCCCTGGCGCCAGGCCGAGACCGCGCGGGCCAGGTCGCCGGGCGAGCGGCCGGTGGCGGCCGCCAGGTCGCGGTACAGGGCGCGGGTCGAGGCCGCCAGACCCGAGGTCGGCGGCTGCGCGGTGGCCAGCCGGACCGCGTCCTGCCACAGCGTCAGGCCCGCGATCGGGTCCTGCCCGGTGACGAGGAGGGCGTGGGCACGCGCCGCCGCGTCGGAGGCGAGCTGGTCCAGGGCCAGCGGATCGGGGGCGCCGGGCTCGTCCGGGTAGGCGGGGGCGGCGCCCACGGGCGGCGCGTCGAGCGGGGCGGGCAGCGGTGGCAGGACCGCGCGGTGCACGGCGGCGCGCGCCGGGACGCCGGGGAAGTCGGCGGCGGCCTCGGGCTGTTCGCGGGCGGCGTGCGCGGCGTTGCGGCGGGACAGCTCGTCGAGGAGGTCCCGCTCACCGCGCCCGCGCAGCAGCATCAGGACGAACGGGTCCTCGTCGAGCAGCCGGGCCGCGCGGTAGCAGAGCGCGGCGGCGTGCTTGCACGGCGGGCGGCCGAAGTCCGGGCAGGAACAGTGCGGTACGAGATCCCCGGCGCCCGGCAGCAGCCGCCCGGCCAGGGCTCGCGGGACCTCGCGCTCCAACAGGGCGGCCAGCGCGGCCGGTTCCGCGGCCATGTCCTCCAGCAGCTCGTCCCACTCCTCGGCGGTGAAGGCGGTCAGGGCCAGCTCCGTGCGGTAGGGCCGGGCCCGGCTGCCCCGCACGTACGCCACGATCCGCCCGGGGGTGACCGTCACCGCGTCGACGTGCCCGTCATCGGCGTACGTCCGCCCGCGCCCGAGGCGCGCGGAGTCGCGGGAGAGCCCCTCCAGGGCGGCAACCCAGGCCCGGCCCCACCAGCTCACGGCCTCGGCCCCGGCGGGGAGGGAGTCGAAGGTGCGGCGCAGATCGTCGCGCGCGGTGATCACGAGCGCCTGCGCAGGGAGACGAGGTCGGCCAGTTCGCGGTCGGTCAGCTCGGTCAGGGCGGTCTCGCCCGACCCGAGGACGGCATCGGCCAGGGCCCGCTTGGCCTCCAGCATTTCGGCGATGCGGTCCTCGACGGTGCCCTCGGCGATGATCCGGTGGACCTGGACGGGCTGGGTCTGGCCGATGCGGTAGGCGCGGTCGGTGGCCTGCTCCTCCACAGCGGGGTTCCACCAGCGGTCGTAGTGGATCACATGGCCCGCGCGGGTGAGGTTGAGCCCGGTACCGGCCGCCTTCAACGACAGCAGGAACACCGGGACGTCACCGTCCTGGAAGCGGTCGACCAGCTCCTCGCGGCGCGCCACCGGGGTCCCGCCGTGCAGCAGTTGGGCCGCGATCCCGCGGGCCGCCAGGTGCTGCTCCAGGATCCGGGCCATCGTCACGTACTGCGTGAAGACCAGCACCGAGCCGCTCTCGGACACGATCGTGTCCAACAGCTCGTCCAGCAGGGCGAGTTTGCCGGAGCGGTGCGGGATCCGGGGGCGCTCCTCCTTGAGGTACTGCGCGGGGTGGTTGCAGATCTGCTTGAGCGAGGCCAGCAGCTTCATGATCATGCCGCGGCGCTCGATGCCCTCGCTGGCCTCGATCACGGCCATCGCCTCGTCCACCGCGGCCTGGTAGAGGGACGCCTGCTCCCGGGTCAGCGAGACGGGGTGGTCGGTCTCCGTCTTGGGCGGCAGCTCGGGCGCGATCCCCGGGTCGGACTTCTTGCGGCGCAGCAGGAAGGGCCGGACCAGCGCGGCCAGCCGGGCCACCGCTTCCTCGTTGCCGCCGTCCTCCTCGGCCTGGTGCTCCACCGGCCGGGCGTGCCGGGCCCGGAAGGCGGTCAGCGGGCCGAGCAGCCCGGGGGTGGTCCAGTCGAGGAGGGCCCACAGCTCGGACAGGTTGTTCTCGACGGGGGTGCCGGTCAGCGCCACCCGGGCCGGAGCCCCGATGGTGCGCAGCGCCCGCGCGGTCGCCGAATGCGGGTTCTTGATGTGCTGCGCCTCGTCGGCGACGACCATCCCCCACTCCTGGCCGGCCAGCCGGGACGCGCTCGCCCGCATCGTGCCGTACGTGGTGAGGACGAAGCCGCCCGCCAGGCCCTCCAGGCTGCGGCCCGCGCCGTGGAAGCGGCGCACGGGGACCCCGGGGGCGAAGCGCTCGATCTCCCGCTGCCAGTTGCCCAGCAGCGACGCGGGGCAGATCACCAGGGTCGGCTCGGGGCGGGCCCGGTGCAGGTGGAGGGCGATCAGCGTGACGGTCTTGCCCAGTCCCATGTCATCGGCGAGGCAGCCGCCGAGGCCGAGGGAGGTCATCAGGTCGAGCCAGGCCAGGCCGCGCGCCTGGTAGTCGCGCAGCGTGGCCCGCAGGCCGGGCGGCTGCGGCAGCGGCGCGAGGTCCCCGGTCAGCCGGTCCCGCAGGGCGGCCAGCGAGCCGACGGCGACCGCGGGCACGGCCTCCCCGTCGACCTCGGCCTCGCCGGTCAGGCAGGCCGCCAGCGCGTCCACCGGATCCAGCAGCCCCAGCTCCCGCTTGCGGGCCTTGCGGACCAGCTCCGGATCGACCCGCACCCACTGGTCGCGCAGGCGCACCACCGGCCGGTGGGCCTGGGCGAGGGCGTCCATCTCCCCGGGGGTCAGCCGGTCCCCGCCGAGCGCCAGCTCCCAGGAGAAGGCGAACAGTCCGGCCGCGTCGAAGAACGCGGTGCCGTCGGTGGCCGAACCGGGCGCGGTGGAGCGTACGACGGCACTCGCGCTCAGCGTCCGGGCCAGGTCCCGCGGCCAGTGGACGCTCACCCCGGCCGCCGCGAGCCGGGTCGCGGCCATGCCCAGGAGGTCCTCCAGCTCGGGATCGGACAGGGCCAGCACATCGGGCACGGGCTGGTCCAGCAGCCGCAGCAGCGGCGGCCACACCCGGGCGGCGCGGCGCAGCGCGAGCACGGCATCGACCCGGGCCCGGGGGCCGAACCGGTCGGTGGCCGTCCCCGCCCACAGCGCGCCCGCGTCGCTCACCAGCGTCGGATCGGCCAGGCTGTGCACCTGGACCACGGCCGCGCCCGCCCGGCGCACCTCGTCGGTGTCCTGCGCGGCGCCCTCCTCGGCGTCGAAGAGGCGGTACGAGGAGAGGTCGAGCCGCAGCGAGATCCCCACCCCCGCATCGGCCCCGGCCGCGACCTGCGCGGCCCATGCGCGCAGCCCGGACACCTGCTGCGGCTCGGCCGAGGCGAAGGGGCGGCCGGCGGCGACGGGCGCGGCCGGGGTCCGCGGCAGGGTGTCGGCGACGGCGTCGAGGAAGGCGCGGACCAGGGCTTCCGGTTCGGGCAGGAGCAGCGGGCGGCGCCCGGGCAGGGGCGCGGCGTACCCCTCGTACGGCAGGGCGGCCGCGACCGCGCGGAGGTAGGCGATGTCCTCGGTGGCCAGCGGGCCGACGCGCCAGGCGTCGACGCCGTCCGGAGTCAGCCCGGGGAGCAGTCTGCCCCGCGCGGCGAGCGCGAGCGCCTGGCGGGCGGCGGTGCCCCAGGCGCGGGTGGCCGGGTGGGCGGCGGGATGGCGCGGGGCCCCGGCGAGCAGCGGGAGCGCGGTGGCGAGCGGGAGGACGAGGGAGGGGACCGTCTTGGTCCGCAGTGCGGTGCCCGCGGGACGGACTGCTTCGAGCGGTTCACGCACGACAGCGACGAGGTCCGGAAGGTCCGCGAGGTCTGTGAGGTCCGCGGGATCGGGCAGGGCCTCGCCCGCCGGGGACCAGAAGGCGATCCGGCTCTGCCGGGGAACGGCGGCCGGGAGGAAGAGCGCGGCGTGGCGCAGCAGCGCACCGGGCGGCAGGGGCCGCGCGAGCGCCCCGGGGACACCGCGCACGGTCCGCCCGGTCCCGGCGGTGCGCACCGCCGGCACGGTCCGATCTGCCATGCCCCTCCCCCTCCCTCACTGCCGATGCCGCTTCCACTGCCCGTGCCCACGAGTCTAGGCGGGGGCACTGACAATGCCGTTGACCTGGGCGATCCCTCGGCACGCGGCTCCTCGTCGCGCCGCGCTCCGCGTGGGACCATGGAGGAAGGGGAGCGGGAGCAGTGGCGACAGAGCCGAGGCGATGGCCATGCGTACCGGGAACGAGCCGGTGACCGCGCGCAGCCCGCTGCGGCTGCGCTTCTGGCTCAGCGTGTGGGGACTGATCTGGGCCGCGGCCGGTACCGCCGCCTTCGTCCTGGCCGGGCAGCCCGGCTGGGCCGCGGCCTGCGGGGCGCTCCTGGTCCTGGTGAGCGTGGACATGGCGATGATCCTGCGCCACATCCACCAGGGCCCGCACTACCAGCCGGGCCGCGACATACCGCCGTACGAACCCCCGCGCCATTGAGCCGCCGAGCCGCCGGACCGCCGAGCCGCCGCACCGCTGGACCGGGCCGAAGGGGACGGCGCCTACTCCTCGAAGCCCGCCGCCTGGAGGTACTCCGGCTGCGGGTCGAGGGCCGCGGCGAGCCGGAAGTGCCTGCGGGCCCGCTCCGGCTGTCCGGCCCGCTGGTGCGTCCTGGCCAGCGCGAAGTGGGCGAAGGCGTTGTCCGGTTCCCGTTCCAGGACCAGCTCGAACTCCAGCGCCGCCGGCCTCAGTTGGGCGGCGGCGAAGAAGGCCCGGGCGCGCAGCAGCCGGGCGGCGGTGTTCTCCGGATGGGCGGCTATCACCGAGTCGAGCAGCTTCACCGCGCCTCTCGGGTCCCGGGCGGCGAGCAGCTGCTCGGCGGCCCGGAAGTCGATGACGTGGGTCTCCGGGCTGACGGCGCGCGGCCCGGGCACCGGCTCCTTCTCGGGCTCCGGCGCGGACGGGGACGGCGGCGTGGTGTCGGACACGATGTGTTTCCTTCCCTCTCCGGGCGCCTTCAACGCACCGGAAACCCAAGGCCGTTCGTGCGTCGGCCCCGGACCGGGCCCCGGCCGGCCGCCCCCCGGCACCACCCTCGGGCAGCGCCCTCAGCCACCGGCCGCCGCCGCCCGCGCGGTGAGGTCCTCCCACACCTTGCGCACCTGCGGCTCCAGCGCCGAGAGCGGTCCGTCGTTGTCGATGACCAGCGTCGCGACCGCCAGTCGCTGTTCCCGGGTGGCCTGCGCCGCCATGCGGGAGCGCGCCTCGTCCTCGGTCATCCCGCGCAGCGAGGTGAGCCGCGCCAGCTGCGTCCGCGGGGCCGCGTCCACGACGACGACCAGGTCGTAGAACGGCGCCAGGCCGTTCTCCGTGAGGAGCGGTACGTCGTGCACGACGATCGCGTCGGGGCCCGCGGCCGCTTCCAGCTCGGCCGAGCGCGCGCCCACCAAGGGATGCACGATCGCGTTCAGGGTGCCCAGAAGTCCGGGGTCGGCGAAGACGATCGAGCCGAGTTTCGGCCGGTCGAGGGTGCCGTCGGGAGCCAGGACGGACTCCCCGAAGGCCTCCACCACCGCCGCGAGACCGGGCGTGCCGGGCTCCACGACTTCCCGCGCGATCCGGTCGGCGTCCACGATGACCGCCCCGTACCCCGCCAGCAGCCGTGAGACCGCGCTCTTGCCGGCACCGATTCCGCCCGTCAGGCCCACTTTCAGCATGGCCCGCAGCCTAGACCCCGAGCCCTGAGCAACGCACGGCCCCTCCCCCGAACCCGTTCCTACGCCTCGCCCTCGCGCTCCGCCAGGAAGCGCTCGAACTCGCGGCCGATCTCGTCCGCCGAGGGGATCTCGGCGGGCTCGGCGATCATGTTGCCCCGGGTCTCGGCTCCGGCCGCCGCGTCGAACTGGTGCTCAAGGCCCTGCACGAGGGTGACGAGCTCCTCGTCCCCCTCCCGGATCTGCCGGTCGATCTCCGTCTGCGTGCGGTGCGCCTCGGTGCGCAGCGCGTGCGCCACGCTCGGCAGCACCAGACCGGTCGCGCCCGTGATCGCCTCCAGGGCGGTCAGCGCGGCGTCCGGGTACGAGGAGCGCGCGACGTAGTGCGGGACGTGCGCCGCGACGCCGAGGACGTCATGACCCGCCTGGCCGAGGCGGAACTCCACCAGCGACTCCGCGCTGCCGGGCACCTGCGCCTCGTCGAACGGGCTGCGGTGCCCCGGCATCAGGTCGGTGCGGTTGCCGTGCGGGGTGATCCCGACGGGGCGGGTGTGCGGGACGCCCATCGGGATGCCGTGGAAGTTCACGGAGAGGCGGACGCCGAGGCGCTCCACGATCTGCTGCACGGCGACGGCGAAGCGCTCCCACTCCACGTCCGGCTCGGGGCCGGACAGCAGCAGGAACGGCGCGCCGGTGGCGTCCTGGACGAGCCGGACCTCCAGTGCGGGGGCCTCGAAGTCGCTCCAGTGGTCGCGCTGGAAGGTCAGCAGCGGGCGCCGGGCCCGGTAGTCGACGAGCCGGTCCGCGTCGAAGCGGGCCACCACCTGGTGGGGCAGGGCGTCGAGCAGCCGCTCGACGATCTGCTCGCCGGTCTCCCCGGCGTCGATGTACCCCTCGAAGTGGTAGAGCATGACCAGCCCGGCGGACTCCTGGGCGAGCGCCAGGTCCACCACGGCCAGACCCTTCGCATCCCACTCGTACAGACCTTGCGGATCAAGCACCGTCACCACTCCCCTTCGTCTCGTTCTCTGCCAAGAACGTTCAAGGAGCCGCCGCCATTCCCCAGTTGGCCGCCCATCGGCCCTTTCCTGCGGGAACGCGCGAGCGGGGAAGGGTCGGGAGGGGCCGGGAGGGGCAAAACGCGTCAGGGGAACGCGGAAAGGCCCGCCCCCCGAAGGGGACGGGCCTCGCCGTTTCAGCTCAGCTCAGCCGCGCGCCGGAGCGCGCCGCCATGCGCTGCGATCAGCTCTGGCCGCCGGCCAGCTTCTCGCGCAGCGCCGCCAGGGCCTCGTCCGACGCCAGGGCGCCGGAGGTCTCGTCCGCACCCTCGGAGGAGTACGAACCACCGGAGAGGCTCGCGCCGCCACCGGTGTTGCCACCGGCGGCCGGGGCGGCAGCACCCTCGGCCGCAGCGGCCTCGTCGGCCTCGCGGCTCTTGATGACCTGCGCCTGGTGCTGCTCGAAGCGAACCTGCGCCTCGGCGTACTGGCGCTCCCACGTCTCGCGCTGGGAGTCGAAGCCCTCGAGCCAGTCGTTGGTCTCGGGGTCGAAGCCCTCGGGGTAGATGTAGTTGCCCTGGTCGTCGTACGAGGCAGCCATGCCGTACAGCGTCGGGTCGAACTCGACCGAGGCCGGGTCGGCACCGAAGGACTCGTTGGCCTGCTTCAGCGACAGCGAGATCCGGCGACGCTCGAGGTCGATGTCGATGACCTTGACGAAGATCTCGTCGTTGACCTGGACGACCTGCTCCGGGATCTCCACGTGGCGCTCGGCCAGCTCGGAGATGTGGACCAGACCCTCGATGCCCTCGTCCACGCGGACGAACGCACCGAACGGAACCAGCTTGGTGACCTTACCCGGGACGACCTGACCGATCTGGTGCGTCCGGGCGAACTGCTGCCACGGGTCTTCCTGCGTCGCCTTGAGCGACAGGGAGACGCGCTCGCGGTCCATGTCGACGTCGAGGACCTCGACGGTGACTTCCTGGCCGACCTCGACAACCTCGGAGGGGTGGTCGATGTGCTTCCAGGACAGCTCGGAGACGTGGACGAGACCGTCGACGCCACCCAGGTCCACGAAGGCACCGAAGTTGACGATCGAGGAAACGACGCCGGAGCGGACCTGACCCTTCTGCAGGGTGGTGAGGAACGTCTGGCGCACCTCGGACTGGGTCTGCTCGAGCCACGCGCGGCGGGACAGGACCACGTTGTTGCGGTTCTTGTCCAGCTCGATGATCTTCGCCTCGAGCTCCTTGCCCACGTAGGGCTGGAGGTCGCGGACGCGACGCATCTCGACGAGAGAGGCCGGCAGGAAGCCACGGAGGCCGATGTCGAGGATGAGACCACCCTTGACGACCTCGATGACGGTACCGGTGACGATGCCGTCTTCTTCCTTGATCTTCTCGATCGTGCCCCAGGCACGCTCGTACTGAGCGCGCTTCTTGGACAGGATGAGACGGCCTTCCTTGTCCTCCTTCTGGAGAACCAGGGCCTCGATCTCGTCGCCGACCTTGACGACATCGTTCGGGTCGACGTCGTGCTTGATCGAGAGCTCGCGGCTCGGGATCACGCCTTCGGTCTTGTAACCGATGTCGAGGAGAACCTCGTCCCGGTCCACCTTGACGATGACGCCGTCGACGATGTCGCCGTCGTTGAAGTACTTGATCGTCTCGTCGATCGCCGCGAGGAACGCGTCCGCGTCGCCGATGTCGTTGACCGCTACCTGCGGAGGAGTGGTGGCGGTGGTCTCGGTGCTGCTCGTCATGTGGGAAAGGGCTCCGGTTACGGACAGAAAGTCGTAGGTACTGCTACGCCGGGAGCCCTTATCGCCATCTGCCTATGACCGGACAGCCAAGGAGGCCTCTGAACGCTCGGAGAGCGGAGAGGACCTCGAAAACCGAGGGGACTGCAACAGATGCGAGCGCAGCCTGCTAGGTCTGAGGAGCGCAGGCTCGCAGCGCAACTTGTAGCATACGGGGGCAGCCGGACAGGGTCAATGCGCGAAGGCGGACACCCGGGGCAGAACGCCATTTACCCGGCACAATTCGTGGGCGGGGAGCCTGTGATGACCGGCTCCCTGCCTCTTTTTCGAAGACTACGACGACGGGCCCCATGAACCAAGAGGACTACGACCCCGAAGATGCGCGCGCGGCGGAGGCGGCCGACGGCGACGACGACGCGGAGGCCACGCGCCGCGCCGCCGGGGAAGCGGAGAGCAGTCGCGCGAGCCGGGGCTGGTGGGACCGCAACGCCGACGAGTACCAGAGCGACCACGGCGCCTTCCTCGGTGACGACCGCTTCGTGTGGGGCCCCGAAGGACTGGACGAGGCCGAGGCCGCCCTCCTCGGGCCCGCCTCCTCCCTCAAGGGCCTCGACGTCCTGGAGATCGGCGCCGGCGCCGCCCAGTGCTCGCGCTGGCTGGCCGCCCAGGGCGCCCGGCCGGTCGCCCTCGACCTCTCCCACCGCCAGCTCCAGCACGCCCTGCGGATCGGCGACGACGTGCCCCTCGTAGAGGCCGACGCCGGGAAGCTGCCCTTCCGCGACGGCTCCTTCGACCTCGCGTGCTCCGCCTACGGCGCCGTCCCCTTCGTCGCCGACCCCGTGAACGTGATGCGCGAGGTCCACCGCGTCCTGCGCCCCGGCGGCCGCTGGGTCTTCTCCGTCACCCACCCCATCCGGTGGGCCTTCCCCGACGAGCCGGGCCCCGAGGGCCTGACCGTCGCCGCCTCCTACTTCGACCGGACGCCGTACGTCGAGCAGGACGAGCAGGGCCGCGCCGTGTACGTGGAGCACCACCGCACCCTGGGCGACCGGGTCCGGGACGTGGTCGCGGGCGGTTTCCGCCTGGTCGACCTCGTCGAGCCCGAGTGGCCCGCCTGGAACGGCCAGGAGTGGGGCGGCTGGTCCCCGCTGCGCGGCAACCTGATCCCCGGCACCGCGATCTTCGTCTGCGAGCGCGGCTGAGCCATGGCACCCGTCCTCCGCACCTCCGCCCTGGAATCCCTCCCCGTCGGCGAGGCCGTGCCCGCGCTGGCCGCGGCGCTCGGCGCGCACGGCGCCGCGGTGCTGTGCGCGCCGCCCGGCACGGGCAAGACCACGCTGGTCCCGCTGGTCCTGGCCGGTCTGGTGGGCGGCGGCCCGGCGCGCCGGGTGATCGTCGCGGAGCCGCGGCGGATCGCGGCCCGGGCGGCGGCGCGGCGGATGGCCTGGCTGCTGGGCGAGCGGGTGGGGGCCTCGGTGGGCTTCACGGTCCGGGGTGAGCGGGTCGTGGGCCCGGACACCCGGGTCGAGGTGGTGACCACGGGCGTCCTGCTCCAGCGCCTCCAGCGCGACCAGGAGCTGGCCGGGACGGACGTGGTCATGCTGGACGAATGCCACGAGCGGCACCTCGACGCGGACACCGCCCTGGCGTTCCTCCTCGACGTACGGGAGACCCTGCGCCCGGAGCTGCGGCTGCTCGCGGCCTCCGCGACCACGGACGCGGCCGGGTGGGCGCGGCTGCTGGGGGACGCGCCGGTGGTGGAGGCGGCCGGGGTCGCGCACCCGGTCGAGGTGGTGTGGGCGCCGCCGGTACGTCCGGTGCGCCCGCCGCACGGCATGCGCGTCGACCCGGCGCTGCTGACCCACGTCGCGGCGGTGGTCCGGCGGGCGCTGGCCGAGCGGGAGGGGGACGTCCTGTGCTTCCTGCCCGGGGTCGGCGAGATCTCCCGGGTCGCGGGGCAGCTGGGCGCGGTGGACGCCGAGGTGCTCCAGGTGCACGGGCGGGCTCCGGCCGCGGTGCAGGACGCCGTCCTCGCGGGCGGCACCGGGCGGCGCCGGGTGATCCTGGCGACGGCGGTGGCGGAGTCCAGCCTGACCGTGCCGGGGGTGCGGATCGTGGTGGACGCGGGGCTGGCGCGCGAGCCGCGGGTGGACCACGCGCGGGGTCTGGGCGCGCTGGCGACCGTACGGGCGTCCCGCGCGTCGGCGCGCCAGCGGGCGGGGCGGGCCGGGCGCGAGGCGCCGGGGGCGGTGTACCGGTGCTGGCCCGAGGCGGAGCACGGGCGGCTGGCGGCCTTCCCCTCGCCGGAGATCCGGATCGCCGACCTGGCCCAGTTCGCCCTGCAGGCCGCCTGCTGGGGGGACCCGGACGCGTCCGGGCTGGCGCTGCTGGATCCGCCTCCGGCGGGGGCGATGGCGGCGGCGCGGGAGGTGCTGGCGGCCGTGGACGCGGTGTCCCCGGCCGGGCGGGTGAGTGCGCGGGGCCATGCGATGGCCCGGATCGGGCTGCACCCGCGGCTGGCCCGGGCCCTGCTGGACGGGGCGGCCGAGGTCGGTGCGCGCCGGGCGGCGGAGGTGGTGGCCCTCCTGAGCGAGGAGCCGCCCCGTGAGTACGGCGACGACCTGACCGCCGCCTGGCGCCGGGCCCGCCGGGGCGGCGACGCCTACGCCCCCCGCTGGCGCGCGGAATCCACCCGCCTCCAACGCACCCTCCCCTCCCACCCCCGAGTCCCGCCAGCGATTGCGGCCCCGCCAAATCCAGCCCCGCCGGCGTTTGAGGCGCCGCCAAATCCAGCCCCGCCGGCGTTTGAGGCGCCGCCGGAGGCCACACCGGGCGCCGGACAGCGGGCGGGTGCGGCCGAGTGGAGCCCTCCGGGGGCGCCTCAAACGCCGGCGAGGCTGAACTTGGGCGCGCCCGAGACCTCGGGCGGGCTGAACTTGGGCGCGCCCCAGACCTCGGGCGGGCCGGGGTTGGGCACGCCCCAGACCTCGGGCGGGCTGAACTTGGGCGCGCCCCGGACCTCGGGCGGGCCGGGGTTGGGCACGCCCCACACCTCGGGCGGGCCGGGGTTGGGCACGCCCCGGACCTCGGGCGGGCCGGGGGTGGGCACGCCCCACGCCTCCCGCGGGGACGATGGGGTCGTGGGGCTGGTCGTGGCGCTGGCATTCCCCGAGCGGGTCGCGCAGCGCCGGGGCGAGGGGGCCTATCTCATGGCCTCCGGGACCGGCGCCGAGCCGGCCGACGGCTCCCCCCTCCGCACCGCCCCCTGGCTGGCCGTGGCCGTCGCCGACCGCGCCCCCCACTCCCCCTCCGCCAGGATCCGCCTCGCCGCCCTCCTCGACGAGGACACGGCTCGCACGGCCGCCGCCCACCTGCTGACCTCCGCCGAGGAGGTGCACTGGGAGGGCGGCGACGTCACCGCCCGCCACGTGCACCGGCTCGGCGCGATCGAGCTGACCGTCCGCCCGCTGCGCGACCCCGCCCCGGACCGGGTCCGGGCCGCCCTGCTGGAGGGCCTGCGCGGCGAGGGCCTCGGCCTGCTGCGCTGGTCCGCCGACGCCCGGACGCTGCGGGCCCGCCTCGCCTTCCTGCACCGCACCCTCGGCGCGCCCTGGCCCGACGTCGCGCGCGACGACGTACTCCTGGACCGCGCGGACGACTGGCTGGAGCCCGAGCTGTCCCGGGCCCGGCGCCGCGCAGACCTCGGCCGGATCGAGGCGGCCCAGGCCCTGAACCGGCTGCTGCCGTGGTCCACCGGGCAGGCCGGCCGCCTGGCCGAGCTGGCTCCCGAACGGATCGAGGTCCCCAGCGGTTCCCGCATCCGCGTGGACTACGGCGACGGCGACGGCCAGCCCGTCCTGGCGGTCAAGCTCCAGGAGCTGTTCGGGCTCGCGCGGACGCCGCAGGTCGCGGGGGTCCCCGTACTCGTGCACCTGCTGTCGCCCGCAGGGCGCCCGGCCGCGGTCACCGCCGACCTGGCGTCCTTCTGGCAGGACGGTTACCGCGCCGTGCGCGCCGAGCTGCGCGGCCGCTACCCCCGTCACCCCTGGCCGGAGGACCCGGCCACCGCCGAGCCCACCCGCCACACCACCAACCGGCTGCGCCGTTCCTGAGGCGCCTCAGGCCGCCGCGGGCACCGGCGCCGCGGCCGACGCCGGGTCGCCGGGGTCCTCGCCGCCGGGCCCGCGCCCACGGCGGCCCCGCGCCTCCAGCCACAGCGCCAGCCCGAACAGGCCGAGGCCCACGACCAGCAGCCCGGCCGGCCCGTAGGTGTGCAGCGCCAGCACCTTGGTGCGGTTCGACTTGACCAGGTCGACGGTGTGATCGAGGTAGTCCGGCCGGATCTTCACGTCACCGGCGAAGGCCGTGAGCTTGCCGTCGGGCCGCGCGGCCGCGATCCCGCCGCGCATCTCCTGCTGGATGCTCTGCTCGGCGTTGACGGGCGCTCCGGTCACCGGGTCGACCCAGAACCGCATCGTGGCCGTGTACCAGAGCGAGGTGCCGGTCTGCTCCTCGATCTTCGCCGGGTCGATGCCGGGGATCGGCATCTTCTTCGGCATCGGGACCTTGGTCCACGGGACGGTCATCTCGAAGTAGTAGACGTCCAGGCCACGGAAGCTCCGCGGGCCGACATAGTGGATCGGCGAGGACGTGCGCGTCTGCGCGTCGAAGTACAGGTAGTCGCGCGGCTCGGTGAAGAAGGGCCACTTGAACTCGATGCCCTCGCGCTTGACCGCGTCCCCGTCCACCATCTCCCCGGTGGCGTGCACCGGGTCCTGGGTGTGCGCGTCGAAGATGTACCGCTCGGGGATCTGGGAGACCATCTTGCCGTCCGGCCCGGCGATGTAGGTCAGCGTGTCCCAGACGACGACGTCCTTGCCCGCGCTCGCCTCGATCTCCTTGGACGCCTCGACGTTGCCCTTGAGGGTCTGGATGATCGTGACCTTGTCGACCTTCCTGGGCTCCATGCCGTTGTTGTAGTCGACGAGGGTCGCGTTCTTCGCCTCCAGGACCATCTCCTGGTACTGGCTCGGGGGGATCTTGGCGAGCCTGGGGTACGCGTACCAGCGCAGCAGGGGCGCCAGCGCGGTGCAGAACACGGCTAGGGCAAGCAGGACGAGGCTCGCTCTGCGTCGCATGGCCGGGCCTCCTCTTACTCTCCGGGCGCGGAGGGGATCGTGGTGAGCAGGGGCTTGGGCGAGGTCGTGCCGTCCGGTACCCCGATCGCCGTGATGGTGAGGATGAGGGCCAGCGCGGCGGCCAGCCCGATGGCGGCGGCGACGAGTGCGCGCATGCCGGGGCCTCCGAGATCTGATGTGCCGTCAGGTCTGGCGCACCGTAGCAACGCGGGGCCGAGATGAGAACCGTCTGGCTACGGGCTTTCCGCACCCGCCGCGGGGGCGCTCGGGGAGGCCTTCGGGGACGCCTTCGGGGAGGGGCTCGCGGAGGGCGCGGAGGACTTGCTCGCGCTCGGCTTCGGCGTGGGAGAGGGCGTGCCCGACGGCGAGGACGTGGGAGTCGGGGTCGGACTCGGCGTGGGCGTCGGGGTCCCGGACGGCTCCGGAGCCGGGGTGGGCGTCGGCGTGGGCGTCGGCGTAGGACTCGGCGTCGGCGTGGGGCTCGGCGTCGGCGTGGGTGTGGGACTCGGGGTCGGCGTCGGGCTCGGCGTCGGCGTAGGACTCGGCTTCGGGCTGGGCGTCGGCGTCGGGCTCGGCTTGGGCCCCGTCACCACACCGCCCCCGCCCGTACCGGCCCCCGTACCCGTACCGGCCCCCGCGTCCCCGCCCACACCGCTCCCGCTCCCGCTCCCGCTCCCGCTCCCGCTCCCGTCCGGCACCTCGTGCGCGCCCTTCAGGTAGTACGCGTACCAGGACCGCACCGTCGCCAGGTACGCGGTCGAGTAGTTGTAGGAGAGGACCGCCCGGTCCAGGTCCGCGCCGACCCGCAGGTCCCGCGTGCCCGCGCACAGGTAGCGCCCGGCCGCGAGCGCCGCGTCGTGCACGTTGTTCGGGTCGCGCCGCCCGTCGCCGTTCGCGTCCTGACCCCAGGACGCCCAGGTGGACGGGATGAACTGCATCGGACCCACCGCCCGGTCGTGGGCCGCGTCCCCGTCGTAGGCACCGCCGTCCGTGTCCGGGATGTTCGCGAAGCCGTTGCCGTCGAGTACGGGCCCCAGGATGGGCCGCAGCGTTCTGCCCGCGGCGTCCACCTGGCCACCGCGGGCCTGCCCGGACTCGACCTTGCCGATCGCCGCGAGCAGTTGCCAGCGCAGCCCGCACCCGGGGTCGCTCGCCGCGATCTTCTGCTCCGCGCCCCGGTACGCCGCCAGCACGGTCGCCGGTATCCCCTGCGCGCCCTCCGCGAGACCCGTGACGAGGGTCTCCCCCACGGGCGGGGCCGCGGGGGTGGGGGCGGGCCCGGGGGCGTCCGCCTGCACCACGGCGGGCGGCTCGGGGCTGGACAGGGGCGGGAGTTCGGTGAAGTACGCGGAATCGCCGCCGGCGGCGTTGGCCGTGTCCGGGGCCGGGGCGGCCCGCTCGCTGCGCGCGCCCTTCCCCGCGTCGGCGAGCACGAGCGCGCCCGGCGCCTGCGAACCGGTCACGGCACCGGCCACCAGCGCCGAGACGACGACGGCCAGGCCGCCCCTGAGCCACCCGTGGCCACAACGGACCCTCGAACGAACCGGCATGAGCAGACCCCTCCCCCTCGACGTCCGCGCGACGGTACGTCAACTCGCTTCACACTGCATCAACCCGGCCCCGGAATTCACCACTTCCGCACGTCTTGAGCAGGTCACGCATACTGTCCCGACCGTTCGGGGCGCATTGGACCGAAGTAAAGAGAGACCGACGAGAGGTGCCATGCCGTTCACACTCAGCCACGCGGCCGCCGTCCTTCCGGCCGTGCGCCGGACCGGCCGCGCGCGGGGGCCGCTGGTCGCCTCCGCCCTGGTACTGGGCTCGTTCGCGCCCGACACCTTCTACTTCGCGGACGCCGTCGTCCAAGGGGTCATGGTCTACGGCGACTTCGCGCACTCCCTGCCGGGCGTGCTCACCCTGGACGCCGCCCTGACCGCCGCCCTCGCAGGTTGCTGGCTGCTGCTGCGCGAGCCGCTCGTGGCCCTGCTCCCCCGGCGGGCCCGCGGCCGGGTGTACGCCTTCGTCCGCGGTGCGCCCTGGCGGGGGCGCCGGCCGGCGGCGCTGGCGCTGTGGTTCTACCTCTCGGCGGTGCTCGGCTCGCTCACGCACGTCGTGTGGGACAGCTTCACGCACCTGGACCGGTGGGGCATGCGGATGCTGCCCGATCCGGGCCGCCCGCTCGCCCTCGGGTTCCCCCTCTACACCTGGCTGCAGTACGGCAGTTCGGCGCTGGCCGCCGTCGCGCTCGGCTGGTTCACCGTGAGCGCCCTGCGGCGGCTGCCGGAATCCCCCGCGCCGGACGGCGTGCCGGTGTTGGGGCGGGTGGACCGCTGGGGCGCGGTCGCCCTGGCCGTGGTCTGCGTGGGCGCCGGGGTGGGGCTGCGGGTCGCCCGCTTCTTCACGTACTACGACCGGGTCCGCAGCCCGCTCGACATCATCCCCACCGTCTGCTTCGGCACGGGCGGCGGGCTCGCCGTGGCGCTGCTGCTGTACGGGGTCCTGGTGCGCCTGCGCCACCGCGGCGGCCGGGGCCGGACGGACGACCGGGACCGCGACCACGAGGACACGCGAACGCCCGTCCCCACCGCATAGCGGGGACGGGCGCGAGGGCGTACGGCGTACGGACCCACTCGGGCGGGGCCGGTCAGTGCGCGGCGGACTCCCAGTCCGTGCCCACGCCCACGGACACGTCCAGCGCGGCCCGCAGCTCGACGGCGGCGGCCATCTCGCGGCGCACCAGCGCCTCGACGGCCTCGCGCTCGCCCGGGGCGATCTCCAGCACGATTTCGTCGTGGACCTGGAGCAGCATCCGCGAGGTGAGCCCCGCCTCGGCGAGCGCCCGGTCCACGCGCAGCATCGCGACCTTGACGATGTCGGCGGCGGTGCCCTGGATCGGGGCGTTCAGCGCCATCCGCTCGGCGGCCTCGCGGCGCTGGCGGTTGTCGCTGTTGAGGTCGGGCAGATAGCGGCGGCGGCCCAGGACCGTCTCCGTGTACCCGGTGGCGCGGGCCTCCTCCACGACGCGCTGGAGGTAGTCCCGCACCCCGCCGAACCGCTCGAAGAAGGTCTCCATCAGGCCGCGCGCCTCGGCGGGCTCGATGTTCAGCTGCTGGGCGAGGCCGAAGGCGGACAGCCCGTAGGCCAGGCCGTAGGACATGGCCTTGATCTTGCGGCGCATCTCGGCGTCGACGGCGGAGCGCTCCACGCCGAACACCTGGGAGGCGACGGTGGTGTGCAGGTCCTCGCCGGTCGCGAAGGCCTCGATCAGGCCCTCGTCCTCGGAGAGGTGCGCCATGACGCGCAGCTCGATCTGGCTGTAGTCGGCCGTCATCAGGGACTCGAAGCCCTCGCCGACGACGAAGCCGCGGCGGATGGCCCGGCCCTCGTCGGTGCGCACCGGCACGTTCTGCAGGTTCGGGTCGGTGGAGGAGAGGCGGCCGGTCGCCGCGACGGTCTGGCTGAAGCTGGTGTGCACGCGGCCGTCGACGGCGATGCACTTGACCAGGCCCTCGACGGTGACCCGCAGCTTCGCCTGCTCACGGTGGCGCAGCATGATCACGGGCAGTTCGTGCTCGGTCTGGGTGGCGAGCCAGGCCAGCGCGTCCGCGTCGGTGGTGTAGCCCGTCTTGGTCTTCTTCGTCTTGGGCAGGTCCAGCTCGCCGAAGAAGACTTCCTGGAGCTGCTTGGGCGAGCCGAGGTTGAACTCGTGGCCCACGGCGGCGTGCGCTTCCTTCACCGCCTGCTGGACGGCGCCCGCGAACTGCTGCTCCATCGCTTCGAGGTGGTCGCGGTCGGCGGCGATGCCGTGCCGCTCCATCCGGGCCAGCAGCTCGGAGGTGGGCAGCTCCATGTCGTGGAGCAGCCCGGTCGCGCCGACCTCGGCGAGCAGGCCCGTGAAGGCCTCGCCCAGGTCGAGGACCGCGCGGGCCTGCGCCATCAGCGCTTCCGCCTCGGCGGTGTCGTCGGCGCCGAAGGCGAGCTGCCCGTCGGCGGCGGCGGGGGCCAGCTCGCGGTGCAGGTACTCGTTGGACAGCACGTCCAGCGCGAAGGACCGGCGGCCCGGCTTGACCAGGTAGGCGGCGAGGGCGGTGTCCATGGCGACGCCCGCCAGGCTCCAGCCGTGCTCGGGGAAGACCCGCATCAGGGCCTTCGCGTTGTGCACCGTCTTGGGGCGCGCGGGGTCCGCGGCCCAGGCGACGAACGCGCGCTCATCGGCCTCGTCCAGCGCGGAGGGCTCGAACCAGGCCGCCGCCCCGCCGGCCGCGGCGAGCGCGACCTCGGTGATGCGGCCCGTGCCCAGCGCCCAGCTGTCGACGGTCGCGAGGCCCAGCGGGCCGCCCGCGTGGCTCTCCAGCCAGGGGGCCAGCTCGCCCGCGCCCAGCACGGAGGCGTCGAGCTCGACGCCGGCCGCCGGAGCGGGGGCCGCTTCCTCGGCCGCGCCCGGGTCCACCGCGAGGAGGCGCTCGCGCAGCGAGGCGTTGCGGATCTCCAGTACGTCCAGCACGCCGGTCATGGCGGAGCGGTCGTACGGCGCGCGCGCCAGGTCGGCGGGGGTCATGGGCAGCTCGACGTCGCGGACCATCTCGGTCAGGACCCGGTTGAGCTTGACCGCGTCCAGGTGGTCGCGGAAATTCTGCCCGGCCTTGCCCTTGACCTCCTCGGCGCGCTCCACCAGCTCCGCGAACGAACCGAACTGGTTGATCCACTTCGCGGCGGTCTTCTCGCCGACGCCCGGGATGCCGGGCAGGTTGTCGGAGGGGTCGCCGCGCAGCGCCGCGAAGTCCGGGTACTGCTGCGGGGTGAGCCCGTACTTCTCCTCGACCTTCTCGGGCGTGAAGCGGGTCAGCTCCGAGACGCCCTTGGTCGGGTAGAGGACGGTGGTCCGCTCGGACACCAGCTGGAAGGAGTCCCGGTCGCCGGTGACGATCAGCACGTCGAAGCCGAGGGCCTCGGCCTGGGTCGCGAGGGTGGCGATCACGTCATCGGCCTCGAAGCCGTCGACCGCGAACCGCGGCACGCTCATCGTGTCGAGCAGCTCGCCGATCAGCTCGACCTGCCCCTTGAACTCGTCGGGGGTCTTGGAGCGGTTCGCCTTGTACTCGGGGAACTCCGTCGAGCGCCAGGTCTTGCGCGAGACGTCGAAGGCCACCGCGAAGTGCGTGGGCGCCTCGTCGCGCAGCGTGTTCGCCAGCATCGACGCGAAGCCGTAGACGGCGTTGGTCGGCTGGCCGCTCGCGGTGGTGAAATTCTCCGCGGGCAGCGCGAAGAACGCCCGGTACGCCAGGGAGTGCCCGTCCATGAGCATCAGGCGGGGGCGGTCCGCTGCGGTCGGCTGGTCGGTCTTCTTCGATGCTGAATCTGCCACGCGGTCGATCCTAGGCGCCCCCACCGACAATCCCGGACGGCCGGTCGCGGCGTGGGCGGTGTCGGCGGGCCGTGACAGGATCGGAGGTGTACGCACATCCGCAGCGCCGTCGCTGCGATGCTCGAAGGGGAGCGACATGGCCGCCAGACCGCCCGCAGGTGACCCGGTGCAGGACGCGCCGCAGGTCGCGCCCCCCCAGCACGCGGCCGCGGGCCTGCCCGCGATCGGCCACACCCTCAAGATCGCCCAGCAGCAGATGGGCGTCGCGCGCACCGCGCGGACCCTCCTCAAGGTCAACCAGAAGAACGGCTTCGACTGTCCGGGCTGCGCCTGGCCCGAGGGCGACAAGCGGCACACCGCGGAGTTCTGCGAGAACGGCGCCAAGGCCGTGGCCGAGGAGGCCACCCTGCGCCGGGTCACCCCGGAGTTCTTCGCCGCCCACCCGCTCGCGGACCTGGCGGAGCGCAGCGGCTACTGGCTCGGCCAGCAGGGCCGGATCACCCAGCCGATGCTGCTGCCCGAAGGCGGCGACCGGTACGAGCCGGTCAGCTGGGAGCGGGCCTTCGGGATCATCGCCGAGGAGCTGAACGCCCTCGCCTCGCCCGACGAGGCGCTCTTCTACACCTCGGGCCGCACCAGCAACGAGGCCGCGTTCCTCTTCCAGCTCTTCGCCCGCGAGTTCGGCACGAACAACCTGCCGGACTGCTCCAACATGTGCCACGAGTCCTCGGGCTCCGCGCTGACGGAGACGATCGGCATCGGCAAGGGCAGCGTCTCCCTGGAGGACCTGCACCGGGCCGACCTGATCATCGTCGCCGGGCAGAACCCGGGCACCAACCACCCGCGCATGCTCTCCGCGCTGGAGAAGGCCAAGTCCGCCGGGGCGAAGATCATCTCGGTGAACCCGCTGCCGGAGGCGGGGATGGAGCGGTTCAAGAACCCGCAGACCCCGCTCGGCATGCTCAAGGGCACCGCCCTCAACGACCTCTTCCTCCAGATCCGCATCGGCGGCGACCAGGCCCTCTTCCGGCTCCTGAACAAGCTGGTCCTCGAGACGGAGGGCGCCACCGACGAGGCGTTCATCCGCGAGCACACCCACGGGTTCGAGGACTTCGCGGCCGCCGCCAAGGACACCGACTGGGCCGAGACCCTCACCGCGACCGGCCTCACCCGCCCCGAGATCGAGCGCGCCCTGGCCATGGTCCTGGCCTCGGAGCGGACCATCGTCTGCTGGGCCATGGGCCTCACCCAGCACAAGCATTCCGTCGCCACCATCCGCGAGGTCGTCAACCTCCTCCTGCTGCGCGGCAACATCGGCCGCCCCGGCGCGGGCGTCTGCCCGGTCCGCGGCCACTCGAACGTCCAGGGCGACCGCACCATGGGCATCTTCGAGCGCCCGGCGGCCGCCTTCCTCGACGCCCTCGACAAGGAATTCGGCATCACCTCGCCGCGCGCGCACGGCTACGACGTGGTCCGCTCCATCGAGGCGCTGCGCGATGGCCGGGCCAAGGTGCTCTTCGCCATGGGCGGCAACTTCGTCGGGGCCACCCCCGACACCACGGTCACCGAGGCGGCGATCCGCCGCGCCGCCCTGACCGTGCACGTCTCCACCAAGCTCAACCGCTCCCACGCGGTGACCGGCCGGCGCGCCCTGATCCTGCCCACCCTGGGCCGTACCGACAAGGACGTCCAGGCCGCGGGCAAGCAGTTCGTGACCGTCGAGGACTCGATGGGCATGGTCCACGCCTCGCGCGGCAACCTCGCCCCGGCCAGCCCCCACCTGCTCTCCGAGCCCGCCATCGTCGCCCGGCTCGCCCGCGCGGTGCTCGGCGCGGCCTCCCGGACCCCCTGGGAGGAGTTCGAGCGGGACTACGCCGCCATCCGCGACCGGATCTCCCGCGTGGTCCCCGGCTTCGCGGACTTCAACGCGCGCGTCGCCCGTCCCGGCGGCTTCCAGCTGCCGCACGCCCCCCGCGACGAGCGCCGCTTCCCCACCAAGACCGGCAAGGCGAATTTCACCGCCGCCCCCGTCGAGTACCCCCGCGTCCCCGCGGGCCGGCTGCTGCTCCAGACCCTGCGCAGCCACGACCAGTACAACACCACGATCTACGGCCTCGACGACCGTTACCGGGGCATCACCGGCGGCCGCCGCGTGGTCATGGTCAACCCCGACGACGCCGCCGAGCTGGGGCTGGCCGACGGCGCGTACACGGACATCGTGAGCGAGTGGCGCGACGGCGTGGAGCGGCGCGCGCCCGGCTTCCGCGTCGTGCACTACCCGACCGCGCGCGGCTGCGCCGCCGCGTACTACCCGGAGACCAATGTGCTGGTCCCCCTCGACTCGACCGCGGACACCAGCAACACTCCCGCGAGCAAGTCGGTCGTCGTGCGCTTCGAACCGGCCTGACGGATCCGCCCGGGGGCCTGATAGAACGGCCCTTCGGACAAGATGGTTAACGAACGTTGACGAACGGAGCCCGGCCATGGGCGAGCAGCAGGCTGTGAAGTTCCCGCAGGAAGTCCTCGACGAGTACGCGGCGCTGGGCATCGACCTGCCGTCGCTGTTCTCCGCCGGTCACCTCGGCGAGCGCATGGACATCCGCATCCTGGAGGCCTCGGCCGACAAGGTCGTCGGCACGATGCCCGTCGAGGGCAACACCCAGCCGTACGGGCTCCTGCACGGCGGGGCCTCCGCCGTGCTGGCCGAGACCCTCGGCTCGGTCGGCGCGATGATGCACGGCGGCATCAACAAGGTCGCCGTCGGCGTGGACCTCAACTGCACCCACCACCGCGGGGCTCGGTCCGGCCTGGTCACGGGCACCGCGACCCCCGTGCACAAGGGGCGCAGCACCACCACGTTCGAGATCGTCATCACCGACGAGCAGGACCGGCGCGTCTGCACCGCCCGCCTCACCTGCCTGCTGCGCGACGCCAACCCGCAACAGCCCCGTAACGACTGACCAGTTGCCCTCACCCCGGCGCCGGTCTAGCGTTCCCGCATGGGATCCGGACCGGCGCCGCGGCGCGCCCTGGGAGCGTGCGCCGCGACGCTCCTCGCCGCCACGCTGACCGGCTGCTCCGGGCCCGCCCCGGACGCCGCCTCCGGTACGCCGCCCCCCGCGGCCACGGCCGCCCCGCGGCCCACCCCGCCCGAGGACCTCTGCGCGGCTCTGATCACCCACTGGGCCGGGGTCGTCCTCGACGCCGAGAGCGCGACCCCTGCCGCGGCACCCACCGGAACCACCGGCGGCGACGGCAGCACCGGCGACCGTGACCCGGTCGGCCTCGACTACCAGGCGATGGGCCTCTCCGGGGGCCAGAACGAGATCCTGCGCGCCGTGCTCGCCGACGCCCGCGCCGAGCGCCGGGCCCAGGGCCCGGGCCCGGACGGCCCCGCCGCCGCCCGCCGGCTCGCCGCCCGCGAGGCCCGCAGCCGCTGCGCCGCCCGCTACCGCTCCGGCACCCCGACCGGCGGCCCCTGGCAATGAGCGGCATCGGCCCGGTCGAGCCGGGCGAGGGCACCGCGGGCGACGCGCCCGACGACTTCCACGACGACCTCCACCACGACGTCCACGACGTCCACGACGCCCCGCCCGGCGACCGCGAGGGCGGCGGCCTCCCCCGCGGCCCCGCGGGCACCCCCCGCGCCCTCCTGGGCCGCCTGCGCGACCGCTGCGCCCGGCACCGCCGCGCGATCGCCGCGCTCACCGTGGCGGCCGCGCTCGGCCTCGGCGGCGGCTACCTGTACGCCGTCCGGCCCCGGCCGCCCGCGCCCGTACCGCCGCCGCCTCCGGCCGCGCCCTCGCAGGTCCTCGAGCTGGTCTACGGGGAGCCCGAACCGCTGGAATCGACCCCGGCCGGCAGCGCCTTCGCGTTCACTGTGCGTGCACGGACGGGCTCCGGACCCCCGGTCACCATCGAGCGGATCGGCCAGCCCTCCCGGGCACTGACGGTGACGGTCCGGCCACCCTCACCGGTCGTCGTGGCTGCGGGAGAGGTGCGTGAGGTTGTTGTGCAGATTCAGGTGGCCGACTGTGTGCATGTAGCACGGAATGCGGGGCTCCCCTTTTTGGAAGTAACCCTCAGTAATGGATTCCAGAAAGAGGATCACAGTTACATCCTCGGGGACCGATATGCCAGGGATCTTTCCACCGCTCTGACCAGGGCCTGTCCCGTAGGCCGAGATGAGGGCCCTCCGGCCGGGTCATGACCAAAACCCCTGAGAGGCCTGGCCTGTCAGGACTTAAACCACCCGACAGTCCTGCCGGATCTCAGCATGCGGACAAGACGAACCGGCCGGAATTCCCCCGTTCCACCCGTAGAGATCCGCTATGTATTACGCCGTGGCATAACAAGAGAGTCACATCATTGGCCTGAGCCCTCCATATCGTCCCAGGACCGGCTTAGAGTCACGGCCAGTTACCGCGACCACCGGATGCCATTCAGTTCGGTTCCCCGCGTTCGACTCGACGCGTCCCAGGGGGGACGCGGCGCCAGGAAAGGACTGATCGTGCGTCATCGTTCGCTCATCGCCGTGACGGCCGCTCTCGCCGCGGGCGCTCTCACTCTCACTGCCTGTGGTTCTCGCGACAACAAGGCGGACACCTCCGGCGGCGGAGACGTCACAGTCACCATCGGCGTGGACGCCCCGCTGTCCGGTGACCTGTCCGCCCTGGGCCTCGGCATCAAGAACTCGGTCGACCTCGCGGTCAAGACCGCCAACGAGAAGAAGTACGTCAAGGGCGTCACCTTCAAGATCGAGGCCCTCGACGACCAGGCCCAGCCGTCCTCCGGACAGCAGAACGCCACCAAGCTCGTGGCCGACAAGAACGTCCTCGGCGTCGTCGGTCCGCTGAACTCCTCGGTGTCCGAGTCGATGCAGAAGGTCTTCGACGACGCCAAGCTCGCCCAGATCTCCCCGGCCAACACCAGCCCGTCCCTGACCCAGGGACCCAACTGGGCGACCGGCCAGAAGGTCCGCACGTACAAGAGCTACTTCCGCACCGCCACCACGGACGCCATCCAGGGCCCGTTCGCGGCGCAGTACCTCTTCAACAAGGGTGGCAAGAAGAAGGTCTTCATCATTGATGACAAGAAGACCTACGGCGCCGGCCTGGCCGCCACCTTCAAGGGCGAGTTCACCAAGCTCGGCGGCGCCGTCGCCGGCGAGGGCCACATCGACCCGGAGTCCAAGGACTTCTCGGCGATCGTGACCCAGGTCAAGACCTCGGGCGCCGACGCCGTCTACTACGGTGGCGAGTACCCCGCCGCCGGTCCGCTCAGCAAGCAGATCAAGGCCGCGGGCGCCAACATCCCCCTCATCGGTGGTGACGGCATCTACGACAAGAAGTTCGTCGACCTCGCCGGCCCCGCCGCCGCGGGTGACATGGCCACCTCGGTCGGTGCGCCCGTCGAGACCCTGCCGTCCGCCACGGAGTTCATCGCGAACTACAAGAAGGCCGGCTTCAAGGACCCGTACGCGGCCTACGGCGGCTACTCGTACGACTCCGCCTGGGCGATCATCGAGGCCGTCAAGAAGACGGTCGACGCCAACGACGGCAAGCTGCCCGACGGCGCCCGCGCCAAGGTGCTCGAAGCCGTTCAGGGCGTCTCCTTCGACGGTGTGACCGGCAAGGTCTCCTTCGACGAGTTCGGTGACGCCACCAACAAGCAGCTGACCGTCTACAAGGTCGACGGCCCGGACTTCAAGGCCGTCGAGTCGGGCACCTACCCCGCCAAGTAACCGGCCCGCACCACCTCACTCCTGCCGCGCGGGGCGCGCAACAAGCGCCCCGCGCGGTGTCACATCCGTCGAAAGACTCGGAGGACCTGCGGTGCACGAACTGCCGCAACAGCTGGTCAACGGCCTGCTACTGGGATCCATGTACGGGCTCGTCGCCATCGGCTACACGATGGTCTATGGCATTGTCCAGCTCATCAACTTCGCGCACGGCGAGATCTTCATGACCGGAGGCTTCGGCGCCTTCACGGTCTGGACGATGCTCCCCTCGGGCACCACCATGTGGATCGCGCTGCCCCTCATGCTCATAGGCGCCGTCATCGTGGCGACCCTCTTCGCCGTCGGAGCGGAACGCTTCGCCTACCGGCCGCTTCGGAACGCGCCCCGCCTCGCCCCGCTCATCACCGCCATCGGCCTGTCGCTCGCCCTCCAGCAGGCGGTCTGGGCCTGGTACCCCAACGCGAAGTCCTCCATCGTCTTCCCCGAGATCTCCGGTGGTCCCTTCCACCTCGGCAGCATCACGATCCAGACCGGTGACGTCTTCCTGCTGGTCGCCGCCCCCATCTCCATGGCCTTCCTCGGCTACTTCGTCATGAAGACCCGCACCGGCCGGGGCATGCAGGCCACGGCGCAGGACCCGGACACCGCCAAGCTCATGGGCATCAACACCGACCGCATCATCACGGTCGCGTTCGCCCTCGGCGCCGTGTTCGCCGCCGTCGGAGCCGTCGCCTACGGCCTCAAGTACGGCGAGATCAACTTCAAGATGGGCTTCCTGCTCGGCCTCAAGGCCTTCACGGCGGCCGTCCTCGGCGGTATCGGCAACATCTACGGCGCGATGATCGGTGGGCTCGTCCTCGGCCTCGCCGAGACCATGGCCACCGCCTACATCGCCGACATTCCCGGCTTCCACCAGCTGGGCGGTCAGACCTGGGGCAACACCTGGGCGTTCGTACTCCTCATCCTCGTGCTCCTCTTCCGGCCCCAGGGCCTGCTGGGCCAGCGCGTGGCCGACAGGGCGTGACAACCATGACGACCAAGACAGCGGACACCCCGCAGACCGCCACCGCCGCCCGGGGCTTCGGTCCCTTCTCCGAGAAGACGGGCCGCGCCCTCGCCACGGTGGGCGGCGCGCTCACCGCCCTCTCCGCCTTCCTCTCCTGGACCTGGACCGCCGCGTTCCCCGGGGACCTCACCTTCTACGGCTCCCCCGCGGGCCTGCAGTGGCTGGTCCTCGTCGGCGGCCTGATGACCGCCCTCTTCGGCCTCGCGTCGTACGGCGTAAAGGGCCTCGGCTGGCTCGTCCCGGCCGGTGCCGACGCGGCGATCAAGCTCTCCGCCCTCGGCGCCTTCGCCACCGCGTGGTTCACGGTGATCGCGATCATCGTGGACCTCGGTCACCTCGTGGACCTGGAGCCCGGCGGCTTCTTCCTCGCGGTGGTCAGCCTGCTCGCCCTGGTCGGCGCCCTCGCGCTGCCCTTCGAGCGCCCGGTCGCCGAAGAGCCGGACCCGGAGGACAGCGGCTGGGACAACTTCAAGCTGGACAGCCGCAACCAGTGGGCCAACGTCAAGGCGGCCTTCGTCAACGGCCCCGTCCGCCCCCTGCGGGAGCTGCCCGCCTACCTGGAGATCCTGCTCATCGCGGTGCTCCTCGGCATCGGCCTGGGCGTCTTCACCTTCGGCATCACCACCCCGTACCAGGAGCTCTTCCTCGGCTTCCTGATCACGGCCGGCTTCGGCGCCGCCGCCCTGAACAAGGCGGGGCTCATCGCCCGCTTCTCGGCCATCACCTCCCGGCACCGCAACGTCTCCCTCGTCGGAGCGTTCGTCGCCGCCGCGGCCTTCCCGTTCACCCAGACCGACGACCAGTACGCGACCCTCGGCGTCAACATCCTGATCTTCGCCACCGTCGCCCTGGGCCTGAACATCGTCGTCGGCCTCACCGGTCTCCTCGACCTCGGATACGTCGCCTTCCTCGGTGTCGGCGCCTACACCGCGGCCCTGGTCTCCGGCTCGCCCAACTCGCCCTTCGGCGTGCACCTGCCCTTCTGGGCCGCGCTCCTGATCGGCGCCGGCGCCTCGATGGTCTTCGGCGTCCTCATCGGCGCCCCGACCCTGCGGCTGCGCGGCGACTACCTCGCCATCGTGACGCTCGGCTTCGGTGAGATCTTCCGGATCTCGATGAACAACCTCGACGGCGTCTCCGGCCCCGACGTCACCAACGGCCCGAACGGCATCTCCTCGATCCCGAACGTGGACCTGTTCGGCTTCGACTTCGGCGCCGAACACACCGTCGCCGGATTCACCATCGGCCGCTTCGCGAACTACTTCCTGCTGATGCTGCTCATCACCCTCATCGTGGTGATGGTCTTCCGCCGCAGCTCGGAGTCCCGCATCGGCCGCGCCTGGGTCGCCATCCGCGAGGACGAGACCGCCGCCGAAGCCATGGGCATCAACGGCTTCCGCGTCAAGCTCATCGCCTTCGCCCTCGGCGCCACCCTGGCCGGTCTGGCCGGCGCCGTACAGGCCCACGTCTCGTACACCGTGACGCCCGAGCAGTACGTCTTCGCCAACGCGGTCCCGCCGAACTCGGCGTTCCTGCTCGCCGCCGTCGTCCTCGGCGGCATGGGAACCATCTCCGGTCCCCTCATCGGCGGCTCGCTGCTCTTCCTGATCCCCAACAAACTCCAGGGGATGGAGGAGTACCAGCTCCTCGCGTTCGGCGTCGCGCTCATCGTCCTGATGCGCCTGCGCCCCGAAGGCATCATTCCCAACCGGCGCAACCAGCTCGAACTCCACCAGGACATGGAAGCGCCCACGGTCCTCGGCAAGGCAGGGGTCTGAAACCCATGACGACCACCACCACCGACACTCCCGCCGCCACCACGGCGGAGACCGTCCTCGACGCGCGGGGCGTCACGATGCGCTTCGGCGGCCTCACGGCCGTCAAGAACGTCGACCTCACCGTGAAGAGCGGCGAGATCGTCGGCCTCATCGGCCCCAACGGCGCGGGCAAGACCACGTTCTTCAACTGCCTGACCGGCCTCTACATCCCCACCGAGGGTGAGGTCCGGTACAAGGGCACGGTCCTGCCGCCCAAGTCGTACAAGGTCACCGCGGCCGGGATCGCCCGTACGTTCCAGAACATCCGGCTCTTCAACAACATGACGGTGCTGGAGAACGTACTGGTCGGCCGGCACACCCGCACCAAGCAGGGACTGTGGTCCTCGCTGCTGCGGCTGCCCGCCTTCCACCGCGAGGAAGCGGCCACCCGCGAGAAGGCCCTGGAACTCCTGGAGTTCATCGGCCTCGCCCACAAGGCCGAGCACCTGGCGCGCAACCTGCCCTACGGCGAGCAGCGCAAGCTGGAGATCGCCCGCGCGCTCGCCAGCGACCCCGGTCTCATCCTGCTGGACGAGCCCACCGCGGGCATGAACCCGCAGGAGACCCGGGCGGCCGAAGAGCTGATCTTCGCCATCAGGGACCAGGGCATCGCCGTACTCGTCATCGAGCACGACATGCGCTTCATCTTCAACCTCTGCGACCGCGTCGCCTGCCTCGTCCAGGGCGAGAAGCTCATCGAGGGCACCGCGGCCGAGGTCCAGGGTGACGAGCGCGTCGTCGCCGCCTACCTCGGCGAGCCCTTCGAAGGCGCCCCCGGCGCCGAAGAGGTCGCGGAGGTCGAGGCGGCCGAGACGCACAGCACCACCAGCACGGACGGAGAAGCCAAGTGACCGCACTCCTCGAGGTCGAGGACCTCCGGGTCGCCTACGGCAAGATCGAAGCCGTCAAGGGCATCTCGTTCAGCGTCGAGGCCGGCCAGATCGTCACCCTCATCGGCACCAACGGTGCGGGCAAGACGACCACGCTGCGGACCCTGTCCGGCCTGATCAAGCCGCGCGGCGGCCAGATCCGCTTCAACGGCAAGTCGCTGAAGAAGACGCCCGCGCACGACATCGTCGCGCTCGGGCTCGCCCACTCCCCCGAGGGGCGGCACATCTTCCCGCGCATGACGATCGAGGACAATCTCCTCCTCGGTGCCTTCCTGAGCAAGGACAAGGCGGCGATCCAGAAGGACGTCCAGCGCGCCTACGAGCTGTTCCCGATCCTGGGAGAGCGTCGCAAGCAGGCCGCGGGCACCCTCTCGGGCGGCGAGCAGCAGATGCTGGCGATGGGCCGCGCGCTCATGTGCCGGCCGAAGCTGCTGATGCTGGACGAGCCGTCCATGGGCCTCTCGCCGATCATGATGCAGAAGATCATGGCGACCATCGCCGAACTCAAGGCGGGCGGCACCACGATCCTGCTGGTCGAGCAGAACGCGCAGGCCGCGCTCTCGCTCGCCGACCAGGGCCACGTCATGGAGATCGGCAAGATCGTCCTGTCCGGCCCGGGCCGCGAGCTGCTCGTCAACGAGGACGTCCGCAAGGCGTACCTCGGCGAGGACTGACCGACCCGGCACACCACGCGTGAGGCCCGCCCCGGATGTCCGGGGCGGGCCTCACGCGTTGCACGGCTGCGGCTGCGGTTGCGGCTGCCGGGGGGGCTGTTTACTCCTTGGCCGCCTCGGCGGCGTTCTTCTTCTCCTCGGCGTCCTCGATGACCGCCTCGGCGACCTGCTGCATCGACATGCGGCGGTCCATGGAGGTCTTCTGGATCCACCGGAAGGCGGCGGGTTCGGTCAGGCCGTACTGCGTCTGCAGGATGCTCTTGGCGCGGTCGACGAGCTTGCGGGTCTCCAGGCGGAGCGAGAGGTCGGCGACCTCCTTCTCCAGAGCGCGCAGTTCCGCGAAGCGGGACACGGCCATCTCGATGGCCGGGACCACGTCGCTCTTGCTGAACGGCTTGACCAGGTACGCCATGGCACCCGCGTCCCGGGCCCGCTCGACGAGGTCGCGCTGCGAGAACGCCGTGAGCATCAGCACCGGGGCGATGGACTCCTCGGCGATCATCTCGGCGGCGGAGATCCCGTCCAGGACGGGCATCTTCACGTCCAGGATGACGAGGTCGGGCCGGTGCTCGCGGGCCAGCTCCACGGCCCGCCGGCCGTCCCCGGCCTCGCCGACGACGGCGTAGCCCTCTTCCTCCAGCATCTCTTTCAGGTCGAGCCGGATGAGCGCCTCGTCCTCGGCGATGACGACGCGGGTCGTCAGCGGCGGGACATGCGACTGGTCGGCGTCGACGGGCGTGGGCGACGACTCGTGCTCGGCGGTCACGGAGGGCTCCTCGTTGCGGGGCATAACAGCTCCCCTGAGCCTACCTAGCTCCTGTAAGGTGGTGTCGCGCAGGGTTCGTTGAGTCCTTCGTTTCGTAGGCCCCAGTACTCCAACTGGTCAGAGAGGCCGCTCTCAAACAGCGGACAGTGTGGGTTCGAATCCCACCTGGGGCACTTTCCTTACATTCCATGGTCGCGCGATCTTCGCGGACCTTAGCTCAAACGAGCGAATCCGGCCGAGCTGCCGGTCACCCTGGGCTGTCGATTCGCCCACCCGTGAGTCCGTGGAGCACCGAGGCGACGTCCGCTCCGGCGTCGGCGGCGGCCGGGGCGGCCCCCGTGACGAGGAGCCGGTACCAGAACGGGCCGAGGACGAGGTCCGCGGCGCGGTCGAGGCCGGCTTCGGTGACCGGGGAGATCTCTTCGCGAGACGCGGCGCGGGCGAACAGCGCGCGGACGAGGTCGTGGCGGGTCCGGGCCCAGGCCTCGAACGGCGCCGCGGAGGCCGGGGCGAGCCGGGCCTCGGCCGCGAGGCCGCCGAGGGCGCGGGCACTGACGGGATCGCCTGCGGTGGCGTAGAGGCCGGCCAGGAACGCGGTGAGGTCGCCCGCGAGGGTGCCCGTGTCGGGTCCGGGTTCCGGGGTGTGGGTGAAGGCGTCCATGACGAGTTCGGGCTTGGTCTTCCACCAGCGGTAGACCGTGCTCTTGGCGACGTTCGCCCGCTTGGCGATGCCTTCGATGGTGAGCGCGCCGTAGCCGTTCTCCAGGAGGAGGGCGGCGGTGGCCTCGATGACGGACCGGTGGGCCTCCTCGTTGCGGAGGCGGCCACCGGTACGGGGTGCGGACTTGACGGACTTGGCGGGCTTGGCGGGAGTGGTTGACACGGCTTCACGATAGCCGCTACCGTTTATCGAAACGCTGCGTAGCGTTTCGATAGAAGCGTTTCGATGAGCAGACAGGGCTGAAGGACAGACACGGGGGGCTGAGCCATGGACGGAATCGTGATCGCGCGGGAGCGGGCACGGGAGCAAGAGCGTGCGCGGTGGCACTGGTACGGGGACACGGGCGAGGAGTTCGCCGACGCGGGGCTCGAGGTGCGGATCCCGAACTTCCCCGCGCCGTTCGCGCCGGACGCCGAGGGTGAGGCGGAGGCCGAGACGGAAGCGTGGCGGGAGGGCGCGGAGGCGGGGCCGCGACCGCACGGGTTACGGCGACTGCGGGCGGTCCAGGGGCAGGACACCTCGGCCGAGCGGGCGTTCGCGGGGGTGACGTCGGGCGCGGCCGGTGCGGTGGCCTCGGGCGAGGCGGGGTGCGGGGCGCCGAGACCGGCGTTCTGGCCGGCGCCGCGCGGGGAACAGGGGCTGCGGGCCGCTCGGGGGTCGCGGTCGCGGTGCCTCAGCGGCCGGAGTGAGGGACCACGTCGCCCTCCCGTGGCGCGGGGTCGGCCCACGCCACGGGAGGGTCAGGACAGACCGGAGTAGGACGGGGCGCGGTCCTCGGCGGACTTGGCCGTGATCAGCACGGCGGCGACCAAGGCCGCGAGCGCGGTGCTGCCGCAGGCCCACCAGAGGGTGCCGGTGTAGCCGCGCAGTACCTCTTGGCCGATCTGCGAGGGCAGGGTCGCCGCGGCGCGAGCGCCGTCCACCCGAATCGCGATCAGGGTGCTCAGCACTCCGGCGCCGATCGCCACGCCCAGCTGCTGCGCCGCGGAGACGGCTCCCGCCGCCCCGCCGGAGTGCTGGTCGGCGCCGTCGGTCGCGAGGGCCAGGAGCGCCGTGACGGCCAGGCCGGAGCCGAGGCCGACCAGGAGGATGCCCGGCAGGACCAGCGTCAGGTAGCCGCTGTCGGTGGTCAGACGGGCCAGGAGCAGCTGACCGACCGCCATGAGCACCAGGCCCGCCACGGTCAGGACCCGGGGTGTGGTGCGGTGCAGGAGACGGGCGGTGATCTGGGTGGAAGCGATGGCGTTCCCCGCGAACAGGGGAAGGAGGGACGCACCGGCCATGAGGGGGGCGTAGCCGTGGACGTACTGCAGGTAGAAGGTGACGACCGAGAGGAGGGCGAAGAGGCCGACACCGGCCAGGGCCATGGCGAGGAAGGCGCCGACGCGGTTGCGGTCCGGCGGGAGCACCGGGTTCGGGGTCCGGGCCTGCCACCCCACGAAGGCCACGAGCAGGAGGACGCCTCCCACGATCAGGAGCAGGATCCGGCGGGCGCCCCAGCCGTCCGGCGGGGCCTCGGCCAGGCCGTAGGTCAGGGCGGTGAGGCCGCCGGCGCCGAGGATGACGCCGAGCGGATCGGGGCGGGCTCCTGCGCCGCTCGGGCGGTCGTGCACCAGGGCGAGCGCGCCGATCACGGTGATCACGGCGAGGGGGACGGCGGCGAAGAAGGTCCAGCGCCAGGACATGTACTCGATGAGCCAGCCACCCGCGCACAGCCCGAGGACCGAACCGCTGCCGGCGACCGCGCCGTAGATGCCGAAGGCCCGACCGCGTTCCTTCGGATCGGGGAAGCCGTTGGCCACCAGAGACAGGGCGGAGGACATCAGCAGCGCGGCGAAGACGCCCTGCAGGGCGCGCGCCCAGACCAGCATGTCGGCATCGGCGGCGGCGCCGCCGATGGCGGAGGCCACCGCGAATCCGACCATGCCGACGATCAGCATCCGCCTGCGGCCGACGAGGTCCGCGAGGTGTCCGCCGATCAGCAACAACCCGCCGAAGGCCAGGGCGTAGGAGGTGCCCATCCCGCCCAGGTCCTTGGCCGGAAGGTTGAGCGCGGCCTGGAGGGACGGGAGGGCGAGGCCGAAGCTCGCCACCTGGAGCAGCACCATCAGCTGCGCCAGGACGAGGACGGCCAGGCCCCACCAGCGCTTGGGATGCGGGGGCGCCGGCTTGTCGAGGGAGAGCGGGGAGGGCGGGGACCAGGTGCCGGGGACCGGGGCCGGGGGCGGGCCGAAGCCCTGCCCGGGGATCAGGGGCGAGGGGGTGTGCGGAGCGTAGGCGGGCGGCGGGGGCAGCGGTTGCCCCTGCGGCTGGGCGGACGGGACCCGGGGGTCCGTGCCCGCCGAGGGCGTTTCCGCGGGGGGCGCCTCCGCGGGCGCCATGGCGGGGGCGAAGTCCAGCAGCTCGGCGGCGTGGCGGCCCAGTTGTGCCAGGACCGCGCCGGGCAGCCACTCCCCCGGCTGGTCGGTCGCCGTGCGCGCGGCCACCTGATCGGGGGTGGGCCGCCGGGCCGGATCCTTGTGCAGGCACGCGCGGACGAGGTCGACGAGCGACTCCGGTACACCGGTCAGGTCGGCCTCCTCCTCCGCGATCCGGAAGAGGTGGGCGTTCAGCCCGGTGTCGGTCGCGCCGAAGAGCAGCCGTCCGGTCGCCGCGTAGACGAGGACCGCGCCCAGGCAGAAGACATCGCTGGCGGGGGTGAGTTCCAGGCCGCGGACCTGTTCCGGCGACATGAAGCCCGGGGACCCGATCAGCATGCCGGTGTGGGTGTGCAGGCTGTCCCCGGTCAGGCTGTCCATCGCCCGCGCGATGCCGAAGTCGATGACGCGCGGGGCGTCGACGGTGATGAGGACGTTGGACGGCTTGAGGTCGCGGTGGATCAGACCCGCGTCGTGCACGGCCCGCAGGGCGAGGGCGAGGCGGTTGGCGAGGGTGTTGACCGAGTGCTCGGGCAGCGGTCCGAAGTCCTTGGCGACCACGGTCTGCAGGTCGGGGCCCGGGATGTACTGGGTGGCCACCCACGGGATCGCGGCCTCGGGGTCGGCGTCGAGCACGGCCGCCGTCCAACTGCCGCCCACCCGCCGCGCGGCGGCCACTTCGCGGGCGAAACGCTTGCGGAATTCGGGGTGCCCGGCGAATTCGGCCTGCACGACCTTCACGGCCACGGTCCGGCCGCCCTCGGAGCGCCCCAAATAGACCAGCCCCATGCCGCCCGCGCCCAGTCGGGCGATCAGTCGGTAGGGGCCTATGCGGGTCGGGTCTCCGGTGATCAGCTGGTCCACGGAAGAAAGATAGTCCAACTCTTCGACAGGACAACAGGATTGAGGGCGACAGGGCCTAGAGGCCCTGCCGTCGGTAGGCTCCGGGCGGGATGCCGTGCGCGCGTTTGAACGCGTTGGCGAAGGCGAATTCGGACGTGTAGCCCACGTGTGCGGAAACCGTTCTCAGCGGTGCGTCCGATGTCCGGAGCAGTCGCGCTGCCGTGGTCATCCGCCACCAGGTCAGGTAGGTCAGGGGTGGCTGGCCGACCAGCCGGGCGAAGCGCTTGGCGAAGGGCGCCCGGGAGAGCCCGGCTTCCGCGGCGAGCTTCACCACGGTCCACGGGGCCGCCAGGTCGCGGTGGATGGCATGGAGGGCAGCGGTGACCGGCGGGTCGTTCAGCGCGGCGGCCCATCCGGTGGTGTGGTCCCCGCGCAGGGGCCGTTCGTCGAACCAGATGCGCAGGATGTAGAGCAGCAGCGCGTCGAGGAGGGCGGGGACGGCCGCGTCCGTGCCCAGGCTCGGGGTCTCCAGCTCGGCGGCGAGCAGGTGCACCGCCGAGCCCAGTTCAGGACGGCGGCCCGGGTGCGCGGGCAGGTGGATCAGATCCGGGAGGGACAGCAGCAGCGGGTGGGCGCGGGACGGATCGAGTTGGTAGGCCCCGCAGAGCAACACGGTGACCGGACCCCCGTCTCCGCTTCTGTCGACGCTGTCCGAGGCGTAGGCGGCGTACGGCTCCGGTTGATCCGGGCCGCAGGCCGGGGCCGGGGCCACCGCCGGGGTCTCCGGGCTGTCGGTGAGGATGTGCCCCGTGCCGTGAGGGAGGAACACCACGTCCCCCGTGCCCAGCCGGACGGGTTCCGTGTCCGCGGGCAGCAGCCAGCAGGAGCCCCGCAGGACCACCTGGAAGCCCGCCGCCCCCGGTACGGAGGAGAACTCCTGTCCCCAGGGGGCATGCCATCGCACAAGCGCCGCCCGGGGTCGGCCGGTCCGCGTCACCGCGACCACATCGCTGAGCACGTCCATGCCCCGAGCCTACGGGTGCGAGACGATCGCGTAGGAACAGGGCCGCCTCACGCATGGATCGTCCTCAACCGTGCTCGTAGATTCGCCGCATGACGACGATGAAGAGCGCACGCATCCACGAGTTCGGCGATCCCTCCGTGATCCGCCACGACGCTGTTCCGCGCCCACGGCCCGACGTCGGTGAGGTGCTCATCCACGTCGCCGCGACCTCCTTCAACCCCACCGAGGCCGCGTTGCGGGCCGGTCTCCTGCGGGCGTTCCTTCCGGTGGACCTGCCGTACACGACCGGCTGGGACGTCGCCGGGACCGTGGCCGAGATCGGCGCGGGGGTGGAGGGGTTCGCCGTGGGCGACGGTGTCATCGGACGGCTCGACGGCGGGGGTGCGGCTGCCGAGTACGTCCGGGCGCCCGCCGCCGCGCTGACCGCGGCACCGGGGTCCGTCCCGCTCGCCCACGCCGCGGCGCTTCCCGTCGCCGGTCTGACGGCCTGGCAGGCGGTGTTCGAGCACGGGAGGGTAGCCGCCGGCCAGCGGGTGCTGGTCAACGGCGCGGGTGGCGGGGTGGGAGGCTTCGTGACGCAGCTCGCAAAGTACGCGGGGGCCGAGGTGATCGCCACGGCCGGTCCTCGGAGTACCGAGGCGGTGCTGCGGCAGGGCGCGGACCACGTCATCGACTACACCGCCCGGCCGGTGAGCGCCGCACTCGACGGCCCGGTGGACGTCCTGCTCAACCTGGTGCCGCTCGGCCCGCGGGACGCCGCGGCTCTGGCGTCGCTGGTGCGGCGGGGCGGGCGGATCGTGTCGATCGCCACCCCGATCGAGCAGCCCGTGGGCGCGGCGGTGAGCGCGACGCACATGGTCGCCCGCAACGACGTCGTGGACCTGGCGGCGCTCGTGGAACTCGTCGACGCGGGAACGGTCGGCATCGACATCAGCTCCGTACGCCCCCTGGCCGAGCTCGCTGACGTCCACCGCCTCGGCCAAGCCGGCAAGATCCGGGGCAAGGTCGTCCTCGTCCCGTGAGTCCAGATCGTCCCGTGAGTCCAGGACCCGCCGCCCGCCACGCGTGCGCGTGGCGGGTGGTGAGGCAGAGGCACGTCGGCCTAGCGGACGGCGGCGCCGATGTGGTGGATGCGGACGAGGTTGGTCGAGCCGGCGATCCCCGGGGGCGATCCGGCGGTGATGACGACCACGTCGCCGGGGACGCAGCGGCCGATGCGCAGGAGTTCCTCGTCGACCTGGGCGACCATCGCGTCGGTGGAGTCGACGTGCGGGCCGAGGAAGGTCTCCACGCCCCAGGTGAGGTTGAGCTGCGAGCGGGTGGCCTGGTCGGGGGTGAAGGCCAGCAGCGGGATGGGCGAGCGGTAGCGGGAGAGCCTGCGGACGGTGTCCCCGCTCTGGGTGAAGGCGACGAGGAACTTCGCGCCGAGGAAGTCGCCCATCTCGGCGGCCGCGCGGGCGACGGCGCCGCCCTGGGTGCGGGGCTTGTTCCGGTCGGTGAGCGGAGGCAGGCCCTTGGCGAGGATGTCCTCCTCGGCGGCCTCGACGATGCGGGCCATGGTGCGAACCGTCTCGATCGGGTACTTCCCGACGCTGGTCTCGCCGGAGAGCATGACGGCGTCGGTGCCGTCGATGACGGCGTTGGCGACGTCGGAGGCTTCCGCGCGGGTCGGGCGGGAGTTGTCGATCATCGAGTCGAGCATCTGCGTCGCGACGATGACGGGCTTGGCGTTGCGCTTCGCGAGCTTCACCGCGCGCTTCTGGACGATCGGGACCTGCTCCAGGGGCATTTCGACGCCGAGGTCGCCGCGCGCGACCATGATGCCGTCGAAGGCGGCGACGATGTCGTCGATGTTCTCGACGGCCTGGGGCTTCTCGATCTTGGCGATGACGGGGAGGCGCCGGCCTTCCTCGTCCATGATGCGGTGGACGTCCTCGATGTCGCGGCCGCTGCGGACGAAGGACAGCGCGATGACGTCGGCGCCGATGCGCAGCGCCCAGCGGAGGTCGTCGATGTCCTTCTCGGACAGGGCGGGTACGGAGACGGCGACGCCGGGGAGGTTCAGCCCCTTGTGGTCGGAGACCATTCCGCCCTCGACGACGAGGGTGTGCACGCGCGGTCCGTCGACCCCGGTGACCTCGAGGGTGACACGGCCGTCGTCGACGAGGATGCGCTCGCCGGTGGTGACGTCGTGGGCGAGGCCCTTGTAGGTCGTCCCGCAGGTGTGGCGGTCGCCCTCGTGGTCCTCGACGGTGATCGTGAACTCGTCTCCGCGTTCAAGGAGTACGGGTCCTTCGTGGAAGCGGCCGAGGCGAATCTTCGGACCTTGAAGGTCGGCGAGGATTCCGACGCTGCGGCCGGTTTCGTCGGAGGCCTTGCGCACCCGGTGGTAGCGCTCCTCGTGTTCGGCGTAGGTGCCGTGACTGAGGTTGAAGCGGGCAATGTCCATTCCGGCTTCGACCAGGGCTTTGATCTGGTCGTATGAGTCGGTGGCGGGGCCCAGGGTACATACGATTTTCGCTCGGCGCATGAGCTGAGCGTATGCCCCTACCGGGGAGTAGAGAATTGGTATCGGGTGTCCACTCAACAACCTTTGGGTAAAAGCTTGTTGACAATTATTGAATGTGCGCGGGGGTGCTCTGATGAGCACCCCCGGAGGCCCCTGCGGAGGCGTTCTAGAGCTGCGGAGGGGTCATCGTGAACCGGGCGTTCACCTGGGCGAAGACCGTCTGCCGCTGCGGTTCGAGATCGAGTGCGGGAGCGTGCTCCTCGGGGGCCGCGCCGTAGCCCATCGAGCGCATGGCGCCGGCCGGGGCGGCCATCAGGCGGGGGCCCGCGTCCTCGGCGCCGAGGTCCGCGAGTTCGACGAGGGCGGCGAGGCGGGCGCCGAGGGCCTCGGCGTATTCGCGGGCACGCTTGACCGCTTCGAGTACGGCCTGGCGGCGGGCCTGGCCGTGGGCCGGCGAGTCGGGGCGCAGGGCCCACCAGGGTCCGTCCACCCGGGTGAGGTCGAGGTCGGCGAGGCGGGTGGTCAGTTCGCCGAGGGCCGTGAAGTCTGCTAGTTCGGCAGTGATGAGGACCCGGCCGTGGTAGGCGCGGACGCGTTCGCCGCGGCCCTGCCGGGTGAGTTCGGGCGTGATCGAGAAGGCGCCGGTCTCGAGCTTCTCCACGGCGTCGCCGTAGCTCTTGACCAGGTCGAGGACCGCGTTGTTGCGCCGGGTGAGGTCTTCGAGGGCGCCCCGGCGGTCGCCGCCGCGGGCGCTGACCGTGATGCCGACGCGGGCGATCTCGGGGTCGACCTCGATGCGGGCCTCGCCGCGGACGGCGACCCGGGGGACGTCGGGGGTTCCGTAGGGCTGGTGGGCTCCGGAGGACTGGTGGGTGCCGTAGGGCTCGGAGGTTCCGTGCGTCTGGGGCGTTGCGTCGTCGCTCATGCTTTCACTCTCGCACTGTCACCCGTTCGGGGCTGGTCATCGGATCGAAACCTGACAGGGGTGTTGCGGTCGCTTCCGACGCGTCAGAATCTACGCGCGTTATCTACGCGCGTTGTTCACGCCTCACAAGGGGAGATGGCATGGCGTTCGACCGCAGGACTTTTCTGGGAACCACGGCCGCGACAGGGGCCGCGGTGGCGTTGACGGGGACCACGAGCACCCCGGCCGCGGCCGCGCAGGAGTCCCGGCCGCGTACCTACGCGTTCACGGTGATGGGGACCACCGACCTGCACGGAAACGTCTTCAACTGGGACTACTTCACGGACAAGGAGTTCGACGACAAGGCGCACAACGACGTCGGTCTGGCGAAGATCTCCACGCTGGTGAACCAGGTGCGCAAGGAGAAGGGCCGCCACAACACGCTGCTGATAGACGCGGGCGACACGATCCAGGGCACCCAGCTGTCGTACTACTACGCCAAGGTGGACCCGATCACGGCCCGTCGCGGTCCGGTGCACCCGATGGCGCAGGCGATGAACGCGATCGGTTATGACGCGGCGGCGATCGGCAATCACGAGTTCAATTACGGCATTCCGGTGCTGCGCAAGTTCGAGGAGCAGTGCGACTTCCCGCTCCTGGGGGCGAACGCGCTGGACGCGAAGACGCTGCGTCCCGCCTTCGCGCCGTACAGCATGCACCGGTTGTGTACCCCGCACGGTCCGGACGTGAAGGTGGCGGTGCTGGGTCTGACCAACCCGGGGATCGCGATCTGGGACAAGGCCAACGTGCAGGGGAAGATGACCTTCCCCGGCCTGGAGGAGCAGGCGGCGAAGTACGTGCCGCGGCTGCGCTCGCTGGGTGCGGACGTGGTGATCGTCTCGGCGCATTCGGGGTCGAGCGGCACGTCGAGCTACGGCGACCAGCTGCCGTACATCGAGAACGCGGCGGGTCTGGTGGCCGAGCAGGTGCCCGGCATCGACGCGATCCTGGTCGGCCACGCGCACACGGAGATCCCCGAGTACCGGGTGAAGAACAAGGCGACCGGTAAGGACGTCGTGCTGTCCGAGCCGCTCAAGTGGGGCCAGCGCCTGACCCTGTTCGACTTCGAGCTGTCGTGGTCGAAGGGCCGCTGGTCGGTGGAGAAGGTCGCGGCGCGGGTGCTGAACTCCAACACCGCGGCGGAGGACCCGAAGATCGTCCGGATGCTGTCGGACGAGCACCGCAAGGTGGTGTCGTACGTCAACCAGGTCATCGGCACCTCGCTGCAGGCGATGTCCTCGGCGGAGGGCCCGTTCAAGGACGTCGCGATCATCGACCTGATCAGCCACGTGCAGGCGGAGACGGTCAAGACGGCGCTGGCGGGCACGGAGTGGGCGGCGCTGCCGGTCCTCTCCCAGGCCTCCTGCTTCTCGCGGACCGCGGCGATCCCCGCCGGCCAGGTGACGATCAAGGACGCGGCGGGCCTGTACCCGTTCGAGAACACGCTGGAAGCGCGGCTGCTGACCGGCGCGCAGCTGAAGGACTACCTGGAGTTCTCGGCGCGGTACTACGCGCGGACGGCTCCGGCCGACCCGGTGGACCTGGCGAAGCTGACGAACGCGGAGAGCATCCCGGACTACAACTACGACGCGGTGTACGGCGTGACGTACGACATCGACATCGCGCAGCCCGCCGGTTCCCGGATCACCGGGCTGTCCTTCCAGGGCAAGCCCGTCGACCCGGCCGCCCAGTTCGTGCTGGCGGTGAACAACTACCGGGCCTCGGGCGGCGGAAACTTCCCGCACGTGCCGAAGGCCAAGCAGCTGTGGGCCAACTCGGAGGAGATCCGCAACACCATCATCCAGTGGGTGAAGGCGAAGGGCACCGTCGACCCGGCGCAGTTCGCCGCGGTGGACTGGCGGCTGACCCGGGCCGGCGTGCCGGTCTTCTAGTTCCTGTCAATGCGCCGGCCGGGGCGGGGGTGGCGTCCGGCCGTCCCCGCCCCGCCGCCCCTCAGGGGTGCTCGACGAGCGGCAGCAGCGCGCCGGGCACCCGCGGGCGGGCGGGCTCGCGCTGTTCGAGCCCGAAGGTGGTGAAGGCGGTGCGCGCGGGCTGGGGGTAGGGGTCCTTGCCGGTGAGGGTGTTGAGGATGGTCGCGCTGCGCCAGGCGGCGAGCCCGAGGTCGGGCGAGCCGACGCCGTGGGTGTGCCGCTCGCCGTTCTGGACGTAGACGGTGCCGGTCACGGTGGGGTCGAGCTTCATCCGGTAGCGGTCGTCGATGCGCGGGCGGCCGGAGGAGTCCTTGCGCAGGTACGGATCGAGCCCGGCGAGCAGCTGGCCGAGGGGGCGCTCGCGGTAGCCGGTGGCGAGGACGACGGCGTCGGTGGTGAGCCGGGAGCGGGTGCCCTGCTCCAGGTGTTCGAGGTGGAGCTCGACCTTGGTGGTCGCGACCCGGCCGGCGGTGCGGACGCTGACGCCGGGGGTGAGGACGACGTCGGGCCAGCCGCCGTGCAGGGTGCGCCGGTACAGCTCGTCGTGGATGGCGGCGATGGTGTCGGCGTCGATGCCCTTGTGGAGCTGCCACTGGGCGGGCAGCAGCTTGTCCCGTACGGGCTCGGGCAGATCGTGGAAGTAGCGGGTGTAGTCGGGGGTGAAGTGCTCCAGGCCCAGCTTGGAGTACTCCATGGGGGCGAAGGCGGGGGTGCGCGCGAGCCAGGTGAGGCGCTCGCGTCCGGCGGGGCGGGCGCGCAGCAGGTCCAGGAAGACCTCGGCGCCGGACTGGCCGGAGCCGATGACGGTGACGTGCTCGGCGCCGAGGATCCGCTGCCGGTTGTCGAGGTATTCGGCGGAGTGCAGGACGGGGACGGTGGGGGCTTCGGCGAGGGGGCGCAGGGGTTCGGGGACGTAGGGGGCGCTGCCGATGCCCAGGGCGAGGTTGCGGGTGTAGGTGCGGCCGAGCGCCTCGGCTTCGCCGTCGGCGTCGAGCTGGGTGAAGTCGACTTCGAAGAGGCCGCGTTCGGGGTTCCAGCGGACGGCGTCGACCTGGTGGCCGAAGTGGAGTCCGGGGAGCTGGCCCGCGACCCAGCGGCAGTAGGCGTCGTACTCGGCGCGCTGGATGTGGAAGCGCTCGGCGAAGTAGAAGGGGAAGAGGCGTTCCTTGTGCTTGAGGTAGTTCAGGAACGTCCAGGGGCTGGCCGGGTCGGCGAGGGTGACGAGGTCCGCGAGGAAGGGGACCTGGAGGGTGGCGCCGTCGATGAGGAGGCCGGGGTGCCAGGCGAAGTCGCGGCGCTGGTCGTAGAAGGCGGTGGCGAGGCCGTCCGCGAACTCGTGCTGCTGGAGGCCGTGGGCGAGGGCGGCGAGGGAGAGGTTGAAGGGGCCGATGCCGATTCCGACGAGGTCATGGGGTGCTTCGAGTGGCGCGGTCATCGGTGGGTGCTGCCTTCCAGGAGGGTCAGGAGGGTGGCGAGGTCCCCTGTGGTGGTGTGGGGGTTGAGCAGGGTGGCCTTGAGCCAGAGGCGGCCGTCGGCCGTGGCGCGGCCGAGGACGGCGCGGCCGCCGTGCAGAAGGGTGCGGCGGGTCTCGGCGAGCCGGGCGTCGTCCGTGGGGAGGGGGCGGAAGAGGACGGTGCTGAGGGTGGGGGGCGCGTGGAGCTCGAAGCCGGGGTGGGCGTCGATGAGGCCGGCGAGCTGCCGGGCGGCGGCGCAGGTGCCGTCGATGAGGCGGGCGAGGCCGTCGCGGCCGAGCGCGCGCAGGGTGACGGCGATCTTGAGGGCGTCGGGGCGGCGGGTGGTCCGCAGGGAGCGGCCGAGCAGGTCGGGCAGACCGGCTTCGGTGTCGTCGGTGGCGTTGAGGTAGTCGGCCTGATGGGCGAGGGGGGCCAGCAGGGCGGTGTCGGGGACGGCGAGGAGCCCGGCGGCGACCGGCTGCCAGCCGAGTTTGTGCAGGTCGACGGTGATGGAGCGGGCCCGGCCGAGGCCGTTCAGCAGGTGCCGGTGGCGGGGGCTGAGGGCGAGGAGCCCGCCGTACGCGGCGTCGACGTGGAGGTCGGCGCCGTGCCGCTCGCAGACGTCGGCGAGGGCGTCGAGGGGGTCGATGAGCCCGGCGTCGGTGGTGCCCGCGGTGGCGGTGACCAGGACGGGCCCGGGCCGCTCGCGGCGGGTCCGGGTGAGCGCGGCGTCGAGGTCGGCGGGGTCCAGGGTCCCGGTGGGGGTGGGGATCGCGGTGGCCGGGGGGAGGCCGAGGAGCCAGGCGGAGCGGGGGACGGAGTGGTGGGCGTTGGCCCCGTGCAGGACGGTCAGGGGGCCCGCGTGGCGTTCGCGGGCCAGCAGCAGGGCGAGCTGGTTGGCCTCGGTGCCGCCGGTGGTGACCAGGGCGTCGGGGTGCGGGGTGCCGTACAGCTCGGCCGCGAGGGCGCGGGTGAGGAGCGCTTCGATCTCGGAGGCGGCGGGGGCCTGGTCCCAGGAGTCCAGGGAGGGGTTCAGGGCGCTGGCCGCGAGGTCGGCCGCGACGGCGACGGCGAGCGGCGGCCCGTGCAGGTGGGCCGCGCACAGCGGGTCGGCGGGGTCGGCGGCGCCCGCGGCGAGGGTGTGGACGAGGGTGCGCAGGGCCTCGTGGTCACCGTGGCCGCGGGCGGGCAGTACGTCGCCCAGCGCGGCCCGGACCCGATCGGCGACGGCGTCGGGGCCGCCCGCGGGCAGGGGGCCGCCACGGGCCGCGGCGCCCGTGGCGAGGGCCTCCAGGACGGTGTCGAGGAGGGGCCGCAGCGCGTCGGCGCCCCCGCCGCCGCCCGCGAGCGGGGGCAGCGGGGGCGGGGTGCCGGTCGGTGGTGTCGTGCGGGTCATCACACGGGTCCTCACGGAAGCTGGGCGGGGCGCGGGGCGCGGCCCCGCCGGGCCCCCGCCCAGCACAACGATCCGACCCGAATGGGGTAACCGCCGGGGTTTGTCCGGTGGGTGATTTTCAGCCGGTGCGCACCCGCAGGGCGCGCGCGAGGTCGTCCAGCTGGTCGGTGAGCGTGCGCCGGAACTGCGGGATGATCTCGTCCTGGTCCAGGCAGGCCCGTCCGGCCTGGAGATTCTCCTGGTCGATGGCGTGCCCGGGGAAGGCGTAGTGACCGGCCGCCTTGGCGATGGCGGGCCCGCGGCGGGCGGTGAGGGCGATGGCCTCGGGGTAGAAGCGGGGCACGTAGGCGTGCAGGAGTTCGGCTTGTTCGGGCTGCCAGAAGCCCTGGGCGGTGGCGGAGAACAGGTAGTTGGACAGCGTGTCGTCGTGGAACATGCGCTCCCAGGCGGCCTGCTTGGTGTCGGCGTCGGGGAGCGCGGCGCGACAGCGGGCCGCGCCTTCCTCGCCGGTGGCGCTGGGGTCGGCGGCGCGGGCGGCGTCGATGTCCCGCTCGCCGACGGCGCCGAGGGTGGCGAGCCGGGCGAGGACGCGCCAGCGCAGTTCCGGGTCGAGTTCGGGTCCGCCGGGGACGGTTCCGTCGGCGAGCCAGGCCGCGATGGTGTCGGGCTGGGTGGCGCTGTCGATGAAGGTGCGGACGGCGGCGAGGCGCAGTCCGGGTTCGGCGCCGTCCTCGGTGCGCCGGATGAGGGCGCGGGTGAGGGAGGTGAGGGTGGCCAGCGCCCCGGCGCGCTCGTCGGCGGGCAGGTAGCGGTCGGCGATGTGGACGCGGGCGAAGCCGAGGACGCTCTGGACGATGGCGAGGTCGCCCTCGACGGGGAGGTGGGCGGCGGCCGCCTCCAGGTAGGCGGCGGGCGGGAGTTCGCCGTCGCGGACCATGTCGCGGGCGGCGTTCCAGACGATGCTGCGGGTGAGCGCGTCGGGGATGCCGGAGAGGGCGCGCCGGACGGCCTCCCAGGAGCCGGGGTCGAGGCGGACCTTGGCGTAGCTGAGGTCGCCGTCGTTGAGGAGGACGAGCGCGGGGCGGGGGCCGACGCCGGAGATGACCTCGCCGGTCGGCAGGTCGAGGTCGAGCAGCGCGCGCCGTTCGAGGATCCCGACGTCGCCGTGTACGTCGTCGTAGGCGCCGATGGTGATGTGGTGCGGGCGGCTGCCCCGGCGCTCGACGGTCAGGGTCCAGCCCTCGGCGCCGTCCTCGATGTGCGGGGTGAGGGTGTCGATGCCGGTGGTGCGCAGCCAGGTGTCGGCCCAGGTGTGGACGTCGCGTTCGGTGTGGGCGGCGAGGGAGTCCACGAAGTCGGCGAGGGAGGCGTTGGCGAACTTGTGGCGCTGGAAATGGGTGTTGATGCCGGCGAGGAAATCCTTCTCGCCGAGCCAGGCGACGAGCTGGCGCAGCGCGGAGGCGCCCTTCGCGTAGGAGATGCCGTCGAAGTTGAGGAGGGCGGAAGCGGTGTCGGGGACGGCCTCCGGGTCGGGTGCGACGGGGTGGGTGGAGGGCCGCTGGTCGGCGTCGTAGCCCCAGGCCTTGCGGGCGAGGCCGAAGTCGGTCCAGGCGCCGGTGAAGCGGGTGGCCTCGGTGAGGGTCTGGTAGCCCATGTACTCGGCGAAGGACTCGTTCAGCCAGATGTCGTCCCACCAGCGCAGGGTGACGAGGTCGCCGAACCACATGTGGGCCATCTCGTGGGCGATGACCACGGCGCGCCACTGGCGTTCGGTGTCGGTGACGGCGGAGCGGTAGATGTACTCGTCGCGGAAGGTGACCAGGCCCGGGTTCTCCATGGCGCCCGCGTTGAACTCGGGGACGAAGGCCTGGTCGTAGGAGTCGAAGGGGTAGGGCTCGGTGAACTTCTCGTGGTAGCGGTCGTAGCAGTCCGTGGTGATGCCGATGATCTCCTCGGCATCGGCGTCCAGATGGGGTGCGAGGGACCGGCGGCAGTGCAGGGCGAAGGGCAGCCCGGCGTGCTCGGTGCGGATGGTGTGCCAGGGGCCCGCGGCGACCGCGGCGAGATAGGTGGAGATGACGGGGGTGGGCGCGGACCGCCAGATTCCGGCGCCGTCCGCCTCGCGCTGCCCGGTCCGCTCGGTGATCCCGTTGGCGATGACGCTCCAGTGGCCGGGCGCGGTGACGGTGAACTCGAAGACGGCCTTGAGGTCGGGCTGGTCGAAGGCGGCCAGGACGCGCTGGACGTCGTCCATGAACAGCTGGCTGTAGACGTACGTCTCCCCGTCCGCGGGGTCGGTGAAGCGGTGGAGGCCCTCGCCGGTGCGCGAGTACCGCATCGCCGCCTCGACGCGCAGCTCGTGGGTGCCCTCGGCGAGCCCCGTGAGGGGGAGCCGGTTGCCGGTCAGCGAGGCGGGGTCGAGGGGGCTGCCGTCGAGGGAGGCGGAGCGCAGTTCGTCCGGCTTCAGCTCCACGAAGGTGTCACCGGCGGCGCGGGCGCTGAAGCGGATGACGGTGGTGGAGTCGAAGGTGTCGTCACCCCGGGTGAGGTCGAGGTCGACGGCGTAGTGGTGGACGTCGAGGAGGGCGGCTCGGGTCTGCGCTTCGTTGCGCGTCAGTGCGGACATGGGCCCATGCTGCCAAAGGGGCGGCGGCGTGCCACAGGGTTCCCCCGGCGCGTACCGACCCGCCGTGCGCCGGTGCCGTGCGCTGGCGCCGTGCGCTGGCGCCGTGCGTTACGCGTCGCCGTCTTCGCCCGCGGCGATCGTCTCGTGGTGGCGGATCACCTCGGCGATGATGAAAGTGAGGAGCTTCTCGGCGAAGGCGGGGTCGAGCTTGGCGTTCTCGGCGAGCTGGCGGAGCCGGGCGATCTGCCGGGCCTCCCGGTTCGGGTCGGCCGGGGGCAGCTGGTGCTTGGCCTTGAGGTGGCCGACCTGCTGGGTGCACTTGAAGCGTTCGGCGAGCATGTGGACCACGGCCGCGTCGATGTTGTCGATGCTGTCCCGCAGCCGGGCCAGTTCCTCGCGGACGTTCTCGTCGATGTCGCTGTTCGTCATGGTTCCCGAGCTTACGTGGCGGGCGGAATCCGTTCCTCGGCCGGTCGGCCAGTGAGACGGCTGGTGAAGGGCAGGATCGCGGTGACGAGCCAGCCGCCCTCGGGGGCGCGGCCGGCGCTCAGGGTGCCGCCCATGGCCTCGGCGCGTTCGGTCATTCCGGCGAGGCCGTAGCCGCCGCCGAGGGCCTGCTCGGAGAGCTTGGCGGGGCGGCCGCCGTCGTCGGCGACGCGGACTTCGAGGCCGGTGGGGACGGTGCGCAGGCCGACGCGGACGGCGGTGGCGGTGGCCGCGTGTTTGCCGATGTTGGTGAGGGCTTCGAGGACGATGCGGTGGGCGGTGGCGGCGACGTCGCCGGGGAGGGTTTCGGCGAGGCCCTGCTCGATGTAGAGGACGACGGGCGGGCCCGTGACGGAGAACCGGGCGGTGAGCCCGCGGATGTCGTCGAGACCGGCGACGGGGGCGGTGCCCGGGCCCGCGTCGTCCTCGCGGAGCACGGTGACGAGGCGGCGCATGGAGCCGAGGGCCTCGCCGCCGGCGGTTTCGATGCGGCCGAAGATCTCGGCGGCGCGTTCGGCGGTGACTCCGGTGAAGCGGGCGGCGCGGGCCTCGACGACGATGCCGGTGACGTGGTGGGCGACGAGGTCGTGGAGTTCGCGGGCCAGCTCCAGGCGTTCGGCGGTGCGGACGGCGATGACCTCCCGGCGGCGCTGGACGGCCTGGAGGCGCAGCAGGAGCGAGTAGGCGCTCACGACGACGGCGAGGACGGAGAAGAGGAGGGTGAAGCGGCCGGGGTCGGAGTCCCGGACGGGTACGGCCATGCACCCGAGGCCGAGGACCGGGCCGAGGACGGCCGCGGTGCGGGCGGGGGTGCGCAGGAGTACGCCGCTGAGCAGGACGAGCAGCGCGATGGCCTCGCCGGCGCCCCAGACGACGATGGGGTGGTTGACGAAGATCAGGAAGCCGGTGGCCGCCCAGGTGACGGCGGCGGCGAACCAGGCCCGGGCCACGAGCCCGACGCGCGGCCAGGGCGCGGCGCTGAGGCAGACGAGGACGCCGGACACGACGACGACGGCATGCGGCACGGTGGGCTGGCGGGCCAGCACGACACCCTCGAAACTGACGAGCCCGAGCAGCAGCACGGTCAGCCCGGCCCGGATCCGCCCGGCGGCATCCGGATGCCGCCGCGCCCAACTGGCAAGCGGACTCACGGGGCCCCCGCGACGCGCGCCCCACACCCCGACCGGGGCCCGCGTGCGGCACGCGGCGGGAGCCCCGGCCCGGGGCCACGTGCGCCACGCGGCGGTCGGCCTTCGCCGTGCCGCGGGAACCCGGGCCCAGGGGCGCCCGCGGCAAGCGGCGGGAGGCCCGGCCCGGGGGCGTCTGCGCCGCGCGGCGACATCTCCGGCCCGGGGGTGGCTCGGCGGGGAGGTCGGGAGCCCGGCACTGTCCTGGGCCGGGCGGGAGGCCGGAAGCCCGGCACACAGACGGCCGGAACTCGATGCCGGGAACCCGGCATGCGGACGGCCCGAGCCGCGCGATCCGGCGCAGCGACGGCCCGACCCCGAAGCCGGGGGCCCGGCAGGAAGGCGGACCGGGCCGCAAACCGTACGCCCGGCACGCCTGCGGACCGACCCGCAGGCCCCGCGACCCGCTCAGAGGCGGACCGGGCCGCAGGCCGTACGGCCGGCACGAAGGCGGACCGGGCCTCCGGCCCCGGGACTCGCTCCGAGGCGGGCCGGGGCGTAGGCCCCCAGGGGCCCGGTACGAGGGCGGACGCGGCGGGGGGCTGCGGGTGGCGGCCGGGACGGGGGCGGCCGGGACGGGGTGAGGGTGTCACGGGGTGCTGCTCGTCGCCAGGCCGCTTTCCCAGGCCCAGGCGGCGATCTCCACGCGGTTGCGGGCATCGAGCTTGGCCTGGACGTTCGCCAGGTGGGTCTTCACGGTGGAGAGCGAGACGTACAGCTCGGCGCCGATCTCGGCGTTCGTCATGCCGCGGGCGAGGCAGCGTACGACGTCCACCTCGCGCTCGGTCAGCGGTTCGGCGGGACGCCGGGCGGCCACCGCGGCCGGGGTGCGCGTACGGGTGGCCATGTCGCGCAGCAGCCGCACCGTGATCGCCGGTGAGACGAGGGAGTCCCCGACGGCCGCCGCACGGACCGCTTCAACCAGCATGGCCGGACTCGCGTCCTTGAGGAGGAAGCCCGACGCGCCGCCGCGGAGCGCCGCGTGGACGTACTCGTCGAGGTCGAAGGTGGTGACGATGACGATGCGCGGTGTGTCACGGCCGGAGCCGGCGAGCCGTCGGGTGACTTCCAGCCCGTCGAGGCGCGGCATCCGGATGTCGAGGAGCAGGACGTCCGGCCGGAGTTCCTCGACGGCGGCGAGGGCGGCTTCGCCGTCGACGACGTCGGCGAGGACCTCGATGTCGGGCTGGCTCTCCAGGATCATCCGGAACCCGGTTCTGACCATCTCCTGGTCGTCCGCGATGACCACGCTGATCGCCATGCGCTGCCTGCCCCACTGTCGCCCGTCGCCGTTGGACCCTTCCCATGGGACCGGCGCGCGTGTCGGACCGCAACCGCACGGCGGACCGCCGGAAGGCGCCCGCGGGGCCGGGACAGAGGTGGCCCCGCCCCGCGGTACCGCACTCGACGGTACGTACACACGGGGCACGGCGCCTCGTCCTTCCGGCCGCATCCCGCGCGGCCGGAAGGACGAGAACCGGCAGGACGAGAACCGGAAGGACGGGAAGGGGTCAGAGCGTGGCGGCCGCGGCGCGGATCGCGTTGGCGAAGGTGGACACCTCGCTGTAGACGCCGGGGTAGCCGGGCTCGGCGCAGCCCTGGCCCCAGCTCACGATGCCGACCTGGATCCAGGCTCCGGCGTTGTCGCGGCGGAACATCGGGCCGCCGGAGTCGCCCTGACAGGTGTCGACGCCGCCCTGGTCGAAGCCGGCGCAGATCTCGTCCCCGGGGACGAGGTCCCCGCCGTAGGCGGCCTGGCAGGCGGCGTCCGAGACGAACGGCACGGTGGCCTTCATCAGATAGCGCTGCTGGCCGCCGCCCTCGCGGGTGGCGCCCCAGCCCGCGACGGTGAAGGTGCCGTTGTTGAAGGCGGTCGTGTCGGCGATCTTGAGGGTGGGCAGGTTGATGGGCTTGGCGAGCTTGATGAGGGCCCAGTCCTTGCCCTTGCCGTTGTAGCCGGGGGCCTGGAGGACCTTGGTGGACTTGACCTTGACGGCGCTGGAGCTGTTGAGGTCGACGACTCCGGCGGTGGCGGTGATGGAGGTGTTGTTGCCGGATCCGTCGACGCAGTGGGCGGCGGTCAGCACGATCTGCGAGCTGTAGAGGGCGCCGCCACAGCCCATGGAGAGGCGGACCATGAAGGGGAATTCGCCCTGGGCGGCGCGGGTGCCGCCGACCACGGGGGTCGGGTCGGCGCTGGCGGAGCCGGGCTGGAGGCTGACGGCCGCGAGGGCGACCGCCGCGACGGCGAGGGTGCGCCGGACGAAACGGTTGAGGTTCCTGGGATGCAACACAGTCGGCACGCTGCCTTTCGTGGGGGGTGGGGCGGTGCGTGGGTGCGTCGCGCACGCCGCCGCGGGGACGGCGGACGTGACGGGTCCATGTCACATCCCGACCCGCGCGGACACAAGAAGGCCGATTCGGCCAAGGTCACGCGGGACCCGCGTCCGGAGGGGGACGGATGACACACGTACCGATGCCACGCGTACCGATGACACGCGTACCGATGACACGCGTGCGGATGAGACACGACGGCGGCCGCAACAGCCCCATCGAGCACGGCTTCCCGCACCTGGACACCGTCCGCGCCGCGCTCACCGCCCTGCACCGGCGCCTGTCGACCGACGGCGTCCGCGCCTACGCGGCGAGCTTCGCCCCCGCCGACGCGGCCTTCCCCGACACCGACGACCTGCACCTCGGCGCGCAGCGGGTGGCCTCCGCGATGGTGCGCCACCTGCGGCTCCCCGACGCCCGGATGATCATCAGCTTCCGGCCGATGGAGCACGCGGCGCATGTGGAACTCACCGCCGGCCCGGAGTACTTCATCGAGGTCAACGACCGCTTCCGCACCCACCGGCGCGATCTGGCCGCCGCCCTCGCGCACGAGGTCACCCACGTGCTGCTGCACCGGCTGGACCTGACCTTCCCGGCCACCGCCGACAACGAGGTCCTCACCGACACCGCCGCCGCCTACCTGGGGGCCGGATGGCTGCTGCTGGACGCCTACCGCGAGGACGCGCTCACCCACCAGAAGCTCGGCTATCTGACCCCGGAGGAGTTCGGGTACGTCCTCGCCCGGCGCGGGGAGCTGCTCGGCGAGGACCTCTCCCCCTGGTTCACCAGCCCGCAGGCGTACGAGGCGTACGTGCGCGGGCGCGAGGTCGCCCGCCGGGACTGGCGCCGGGCGCCCCTGGCCGGTGCGGGCCTGCTGGAGCGGCGGCGTTACGCGAAGGACCGCCGGGCCGGGGCCGCCGACCCGGGGCCGGGGGCGACGTACCGCTTCGAAGCGGGCCCGGGCGGGTCCGGGCAGCGGGTCAGCTTCCCCTGCCCGGTGTGCGGGCAGCGGCTGCGCGTCCCCGTGCGGGGCCGGCTGCGGGCGCGCTGCGGCCTGTGCGCCACGGTGCTGGAGTGCGACACCTGAGCCGGAGCCCCGGCCCGGCCGGGGTCACCTGCCCCGCAGCCTCCCCGCACCCGCACCCGCACCCCGTCACGCGTCCGAGCACCCGCAGCCACAGCCGTCGCCGCCCCCGCCGCAGCCGTCCTCGTCGCCCGGCCCCCTCAGGGGTGCGCTGCCGCGGCCACGGTTCGCCAGCCAGCCCAACACGAAGAAGGCGACGAGGGACGCCAGGACCCCCCACACGATGATGGCGTTCGTGCTCATGTGCCGGGTGTGCCCGGTCGCACGGGCCGGAACACCGCCCTCCGCAGATGCCCCCCCTCAGCGCACCTCCGCCGCGATGGCGTTGACCGCCGCCCAACCGAAGGCCATGGCGGGCCCGATGGTCGTCCCCGGCCCCGGACACGTCTCCCCCATCACCGCGGCCGAGCAGTTCCCCGAGGCGTAGAGACGCTCGACCATGAAGTGGACGATGCCGGGCGGCAGCGCGCCGGGGTAGGGGCCGAGGGTGTGGTGGCGGCGGTTGGGGCTGAGGAAGTGCATCCAGTGGACGTCCTTCCCGGGCGCTCCGGTCGGCACGGCGACCGGGGGCAGCCGCATCGAGTCCCGCAGCTGGAAGCCGAGGAGGTGCTCGTAGAAGTCCAGGGTGGCCTCGGTTTCGGGCGCGGGCAGCACCACGTGCCCGGGGCCGAGGTCCGCCCCGCCCGGCGCACCGGTCACGAAGCGGTTCCCGTACCGGGCGGCCAGCGGGCCGTGGTCCTGGGCCTGCCCTGGACCTGCGGTGCTCGACGGCACCGAGGTGGTGCGCCTGGAGCGGATCGGCGGCCCGGAGGACGCGGCCGTGCCCTCCCGGGTCGGCGGCCGGATGCCCGCGTACTGCCCGCGTCCGGCAAGGCGATCCTCGCCTTCAGCGACCCGGGCGCGCTGGAGCACGTACTGGCCCAGGGCCTGCGACCGCGCACCGCGCGCACCCTCACCCGGCCGCTCGCCCTGCGTACGGAGCTGGCGGCGGTGCGGGAGCGGGGGGTGGCCCACGACCGGGAGAAGAGCTTCCGGGGGATCTCGTGCGTGGCCGCGCCGCTGCGGGGCGCGGGGCGGCGGTGGCCGCGGTATCGGTGTCCTCGGCGGGCTCGGCGGCCTCGGCGGGCTCGGCGGGCTCGCGCTGGAGCGAGCGCGAGCACGCGCGGCTGGGTCCCCCGGTGCTGGCGTGCGCGCGGTCGGTGTGGCGGAAGTTGTACGGTCCCGGGCGCGCGGGCCGCTCGGCGCCACCCCCGAGCCTGCGGCCGGGGGTCTCGGAACAGGCGATGGACAACATGATGGGCCGGCTGCGGTTCAGCGAGTGGATGTAGTGGGTAGTGATACCCCATCGCATGAGACGGGACCGGACCCGACCTCCCGCCAGGGGGCCGGGTCCGTCCCATGTGCCGGGTCCGCGCCCCGCCGCCGTCAGCCCGCGTAGCTGATCCGGATCCGGGCGCCGGGCGGCCCCAGGGGCACCGTCTGGCAGACCAGGACGTGGCCCTCGGCCAGGTCGTCGCGGTCCAGGACCTCGTTGCGGAGCATCGTCACCTCGCCCTCCACCACCCGGCAGGCGCAGGCGCTGCAGGCGCCTTCGCGGCAGGAGTACGGCGCCGGCACGCCCGCGGCGAGCAGCGCGGCGCGGGCCCCGATGCGCGGGCAGAGCGCGGCGCTGTCCCCGGTCCACTGCACCTGGGTGTGCGCGGCGCTGAACTTCGGCCTGCTCGTCGGTCATCCCGGGGAGCTTTCGCACGATCGTCCCGTACATGAGCAGGAAGCTGTTCTCGTCGACCGGGTAGTGGCAGTTGATGAGCACCGATTCCAGCTCGACGCCGCCGCCGACATCGCCCCACAGCTTGTCGATCATGCAGGAGGGCCCCGTAGTCGGGCTCGTCCACGCCATCATGGCCTGCGTGACCGGGGACGAGAGCCCGACCTTGTGCCCGGTGACGCGGGCGCCGTCCTCTTCGGTGCGGCGCCGGATGTTGTGGGGCTGGATCTCGTACGCGTCCTGCGTCCCGATCCCCTCGAACAGCTCGCTCAGCGGCCGTACGGGCTCCCGCCGCGCCCGGTCACATTCGCCCACCGGGATCCGTCAGTGAGGTGGCACCGACCGACCGATCGAAGGACATCACGATGCTGACCAACGTCATGTACGTCACGCTCTACGTCACCGACCAGGACCGCGCGCTGAGTTTCTACACGAAGCAGCTCGGCCTGGAGAAGCGCATCGACTTCCCGGGGCCCGACGGCCGCTTCCTCACCGTGGCCGCACCGGGCAGCCCGGTGGAACTCATCCTGTGGTCGCACGCGGCGGCCGCGGGCCGGCCCGCCGAGGCGGTTCCGAACGCCACGCCCGGCCCGGTCATCCTCGAATCGGACGACCTGCTGGAGGACTTCAAGGTGTGGCGCGACCGCGGCGTGACCTTCGACCGGGCGGAACCGGAGTCGTACCCGTACGGCGTCCGCATCGAGGCCGTTGACCCGGACGGCAACCTCATCTCCCTGCGACAGCGCGGCGGCAACTGACGTCGCCTGACCGCCCCCGGGGGCGCGAGCGCTAGAGCGCCCCGACGAAGGTCGCGAAGGCGGTGCGGCCGACGGTGAACACGGGGCCGTTCGGGACCTTGGAGTCCCGAACGGCCACGAGGTGGGGTTGGGGGGCGACTTCTACGCAGTCGCCGCCGGTGTTTCCGCTGTACGAAGCCTTGCGCCAGGCGGCATCGCCGATGGGGGCGCACTCGACGCAGTCGCCCCCGCTGCTGCCGCTGTACGAGGACTTACGCCACTGCGCGCCCGCCAGGTACTGGTTGGTCTCCATAACGTTCCTCCATCACGCGAGCGATGAGCGCCGCCGACTCCCGGGGGGACAGGGACTCGGCCTGCAAGCGAGCGTATCCGACCGAACGCTCTTTGATCACTTGCGGATTAGCGGTCATATGACCGGAGTCGTAGCTCTCGCTGTAGTGAAGGTCAGGGTCGCCATCAAACCGCAGCAGGTTGAACGAGCCCATCATTCCCGTGTGCTGACCGGCCGCGAAGGGCAGCACCTGAACGTCCACCCACTGCCGGTCACGCAGGCTCAGCAGGTGGGTGAGTTGGTTCCGCATGACCTCGCGGCCACCGATCTCCCGGTACAGGACCGCCTCGTCCAGCACCACCCACAATGCCGCCGGGTCCTCCCGATCCAGGATCCGCTGCCGGTCCATCCGGGCCGCCACGGCAACGTCGAGGGTGTCCGGGTGCTCGACGCCGAGAACCGCCCGCGCATAGGCGTCCGTCTGGAGCAGGCCGTGGACCAACTGACACTGGTAGGTGGAGATATAGGCGGCCCGGGCCTCCATTTCGGCGTACGCCTGGAACCAGGACGGCAACTGACTCCTCAGCACCAACCCCACCAGGCGGCTGAACTGGCCATCGGTCCCCAGGGCCGCATCCACGCGTTCCGAGAAGTCCCGGGTCGGGACCCTCCGGGTGGTCTCGATCTGCCCGATGAGGGACCCGGTGCAGTAGATGATCTCGCCGAGCTCCGCCTGCTTCAGCCCGGCGGCTTCACGGCAGCGCCGCAGCTCGAAGCCGTAGTAGTCCAGCGGGGAGGCGCTGGGATCGAGGTCACGGATGAGGACCATGGGCGGTCACCCCCAAGTACACGCCGTGCGGCGTACGTTCCGGTCGACGACCGAGCGTAACGAACCCACCGCACCCCGGTACCGGAAACGGGGCAACCGCCCACGCACGGGCTACCCCCTCGGCGTCGGGCAGACCTGCCAGGCGAGGTGGTACAGCGTGTTCACGCTCGCGTCCGTGGAGTCCATGGCCATGAAGCTCGTCGCGCCCGGGGCGGACGTACCGGCGTTCACCCGCAACTCGGTGTTGATGTTGAAGTTGCGCTGCTCGCCGCAGGGGGCCCAGACCAGGTCGGCGTACTCGGTCTTGTCCGTCGTCTGCCAGTTGTCGTCGAGCGGGCCGGTGAACTGGTGGGTGCGCTGGGTCGTCTGCGGCATTCCCTGGAAGTAGTAGCCCGCCCGTTCCTGCCCGGTGGCCCCGCGCTGGAGGCTGCCGAAGCCGCGGTAGTCGGCCTGGACGATGGCGTAGGTGAAGCCGGAGGGGACGTGTACGCGCAGGTTGAGCTGGCAGTTCTTGCGGAAGGCGGTGGGCGGGGCGCCGAGGCCGACTTGGGCGAGGTACTCGCTGTAGGTCACCGTGAAGGCCGTGTTGTCGGGGGCGACGGCGATGGCCGCGGTCCCTTCCCGGCAGCCGGAGCCGTTGACGGTGGCGAGTTCGATCACGATCTTGTCCGGCGGGACGGTGATGGGGCCCGCCTGGGCCGGGGCGGCGGTGACGAGCAGGGCGGCGGTCGCGCCGAGGGCGAGCAGGACTCGGGACAGGGAAGGAGACATCGTTGTCACTCCTGACCGTTCGGTGGGTGGTGCGGAGGGGTCAGACGGCCGGACACTGCTTCCACTCGAAGTGGTAGACCGTGCTGACGCTGCCGTCCGTCGAGTCCATGCTCATGAAGCTCAGGGTCTGGGGGCTGGACGAGCCCGCGTAGACGCGCAGTTCGGTGTTGACGTTGAGGAGGCGGTCCTCGCCGCAGGCGGCCCAGACCAGGTCGGCGTAGCCGGTCTGGTCGCTCGCCTGCCAGTTGTCCGAGTACGGGCCGCCGAACTGGTGGGTCGTACGGGCCGTCTGCGAAGCGCCCTGGAAGTAGTAGCCGGCGCGCTCCTGGCCGTACGCCCCGCGCTGGAGGCTGGCGAAGCCGCGGTAGTCGGCGCGGGCGATGGCGTAGGTGAAGCCCTGGGGGACGTGGACGCGGAGGGCGAGCTGGCAGTTCTTGCGGAAGTCGGTGCCGGAGGAGCCGGCGCCGGTCTGGGCGAGGTAGTCGCTGTAGGTGACGGTGAAGGCGGTGTTGTCGGGGGCGGCGGCAACGTCGGCCGTGCCTTGGGGGCACCCGGAGCCGTTCGCCCCGACCACCTCGACGGTGACCCGGCCGGGTGGGACGTACGCGCTGTCCGCCTGGGCGGTGGCGGTGGGGACGGCCACGGCCGTCAGGGTCAGGGCGGCGGCCCCGAGGGCCAGTCTGCGCAGGTGCATGGGCGGTGCTCCGTCCGGTGGATGCGAATCCGGATTCGGAATACGGATCCGAATTGGGCATGCACATGCCACCACGCCCCCACCGACCCGGTAACCACGCGATACGGCCAACACCCCCGCCCCCGGGCCCAACTGGCCGGAACCCCCGCCTCCGCTCCCCCTCCCGGCCCCCCCACCAGCCGGGCCGCCCGCCCACCCGGACCCATCCGCCCCCGGATTGTCCGGAACCCGTTCGGGCCATGGTGGCAACCTCGTCGTGAGGGCCACGCCGACGGTCGCGGCGAGTCCGACGATGGTGACGACGGCCGCCGACCACGTCCGAAGCATGGCCGCGAGCCAAATCCAGCCCGCCCGCCGCTTGAGGGCCCGCCGGAGGCGACGTCCACGCCCACCCCCTCACGCACCGGGCGCGCCCCTCCCCTCCGGGGGCGCCTCAAGCGCCGGCGGGGCTGGGGTGGCCACCCCGGGCCCAGCCAAATCCAGCCCGCCCGGGGAACGATCCCAGCCCGCCCGGCGATTGAGGGCCCGCCGGAGGCGACGCGAACCCGCACCCCCTCACGCACCGGGCGGCTCTCCCTCCGGGGGCGCCTCAAACGCCGGCGGGGCTGGGGTGGCCACCCCGGGCCCAGCCAAATCCAGCCCGCCCAGGGGGAACGATCCCAGCCCGCCCGGCGATTGAGGGCCCGCCGGAGGCGACGCGAACCCGCACCCACCCCTCAAGCGCCGGGCGGCTCTCCCTCCGGGGGCGCCTCAAGCGCCGGCGGGGCTGGGGTAGCCCGCCCGGCGTTTGAGGGCAGCGGGCCCGGGGCGCCCGCCCCTACTCGGCCCCGTACACCGGCAGCGGGGGCTGCGTCGCCGACAGGAGTTTCGCGGCCGCCTCGCCCGCCTCCGCCGGGGTCCAGCGGGCCGCGCGGTCGGCGGTGGGGCCCGGGCGCCAGCCCTCCATGACCGTGATCCGGCCGCCCTCCGCCTCGAAGACCCGGCCCGTGACCCCGGCCGAGGCATCCGAACCCAGCCACACCACCAGCGGGGACACGTTCCCCGGGGCCATCGCGTCGAAGCCCCCGGCGGGCGGGGCCGCCATGGTGTCCGCGAAGGTCCGCTCCGTCATCCGGGTCCGGGCCGCCGGGGCGATCGCGTTCACCTGAACTCCGTACCGGCCCATCTCCGCCGCCGCGACCAGCGTCAGCCCCAGGACCCCCGCCTTCGCCGCGCTGTAGTTGCCCTGACCCACCGAGCCCAGCAGCCCCGCCCCGGACGAGGTGTTGACGACCCGGGCCGCCACCTCCCGCCCCGCCTTCGACGCGGCCCGCCAGTGCGCCGCCGCGTGCTTGAGCGGCAGGAAGTGGCCCTTCAAGTGCACCCGCATGACCGCGTCCCAGTCGTCCTCGTCCAGGTTCACGAGCATCCGGTCCCGCAGGAACCCCGCGTTGTTGACCAGCGTGTCGAGCCGCCCGAAGCTGTCGAGCGCGCACGCGACCAGCGAGGACGCGCCCTCCGCCGTCGCGATGTCCCCGCCGTGGGCCACCGCCTCACCGCCCAGCGCCCGGATCTCCGCCACCACGGACGCCGCCGGACCGTCCGCCTCCGGCAGCCCGTCGAGGCCGACCCCGAAGTCGTTGACGACGACCCGAGCGCCCTCCGCCGCGAAGGCCAGCGCGTGGGCCCGGCCCAGCCCCCGCCCCGCACCCGTCACGATCACTACCCGGTCTTCTGCGAGGCCCATACCCGTACCCATCTCAGTTCTCCTTGTTGGCGGTCGCGGCGTCCAGGAAGGCGGGGCGTTCGCCGCCGCCGTGCACGAGCAGGCTCGCGCCGCTCACGTACGCGGCCCGGCCGGAGGCCAGGAAGACGGCCGCCTCGCCCACGTCGGAGGGTTCGGCGAGGCGCCCGAGCGGGACGGTGGCGCCGACGGCCGCGATCCCGCTCTCGTCCCCGTAGTGCAGGTGGGACAGCTCGGTGCGCACCATGCCCAGCACCAGGGTGTTCACGCGTACGTCGGGTGCCCACTCGACGGCCATCGAGCGGGCCAGGTTCTCCAGCCCCGCCTTGGCCGCCCCGTATGCGGCCGTGCCCGGCGAGGGGCGCGTACCGCTGACGCTCCCGATCATGACGACCGAGCCGCCCGCCACCCGCAGCGCCGGGTAGGCGGCGAGCGAAGCGGTCAGCGGCGCGGTCAGGTTGAGGGCCACGACCCGCGCGTGCCACTCCGCCTCGCCCTCCCTCTCGCCCTCCCTCTCGCCGTCCCTCTCGCCCTCCCTCTCACCGTCCCTCTTCCCCTCCCTCTTCCCCTCCCCGAGCAGCCGGTAGGGCGTGCCGCCCGCGTTGTTGACCAGGCAGTCCAGGCGCCCGTACCGCTCGGCGACCTCGGCGAAGAACTCCCCCACCGCACCCGCGTCACGCAGGTCCACCGCCCGGAAGAGGGCCGCGCGGCCGTCCGCCACCACCGGTTCCTCCGGTGGCCGCCGGGCGCACACCACCACCCGCGCGCCCGCCGCGAGGAACGACCGCGCGATCCCGGCGCCGACGCCCCGGGTGCCACCGGTGACGACGACGACCCTCCCGTCCAGCTCCATAGGCTGCTACCTTCCTCCCCTAACAAACGTTTGGTGGAAAGGTAGCTGATCCGCCCATGGGTGTCTCCACCTCAAGCCCCGGCAAGGGCATCGCACTCGTCACAGTCGACTTCCCACCGGTCAACGCGCTGCCCGTGCAGGGCTGGTACGACCTCGCCGACGCGCTGCGCGCCGCGGGCCGCGACCCCGAGGTCCGCTGCGTGGTCCTGGCCGCCGAGGGCCGCGGCTTCAACGCGGGCGTCGACATCAAGGAGATGCAGCGCGACACGGCGCACGGCGGCCACGGCGCGCTCATCGGCGCCAACCGCGGCTGTTACGAGGCCTTCGCGGCCGTGTACGAATGCGAGGTCCCGGTGATCGCCGCCGTGCACGGCTTCTGCCTGGGCGGCGGCATCGGCCTGGTCGGCAACGCGGACGCGATCGTCGCCAGCGACGACGCCACCTTCGGGCTGCCCGAGCTGGACCGGGGCGCCCTCGGCGCGGCCACCCACCTGTCCCGGCTGGTCCCCCAGCACCTGATGCGCGCCCTCTACTACACCTCGCGCACCGCGACGGCCGCGGAACTGCACGCGCACGGCTCGGTCTGGAAGGTGGTCCCGCGGGACGCGCTGCGCGCGGCGGCCCTGGAGCTCGCCGCCGAGATCGCGCTCAAGGACGGCTATCTGATCCGCCTGGCCAAGGCGGCCATCAACGGCATCGACCCCGTGGACGTCCGGCGCAGCTACCGCTTCGAGCAGGGCTTCACCTTCGAGGCCAATCTCAGCGGGGTCGCCGGCCGGGTCCGCGACACCTTCGGAGGCGAGGAGCGCGCATGAGCGACAAGACCATGACCCCCGACGAGGTGGTCGGGCGGCTGCGCAGCGGGATGACCGTCGGGATCGGTGGCTGGGGCTCGCGCCGCAAGCCGATGGCCCTGGTCAGGGCGCTGCTGCGGTCCGAGGTCAGCGACCTGACCGTCATCTCCTACGGCGGCCCGGACGTCGGGCTGCTGGCCGCGGCCGGGAAGATCCGCAAGCTGGTGGCCGCCTTCACCACCCTGGACTCCATCCCCCTGGAACCGCACTTCCGGGCCGCCCGCGAGCGCGGCGCCTTCGAACTCACCGAGATCGACGAGGCCATGTTCATGTGGGGCCTGACCGCCGCCGCGAACCGGCTGCCGTTCCTGCCCGTCCGGGCGGGCCTCGGCTCCGACGTGATGCGGGTCAACCCCGAGCTGCGCACGGTCACGTCCCCCTACGCCGACGCCGAGGAGTTCGTCGCCGTCCCCGCGCTGCGCATGGACGCGGCCCTGGTGCACGTGAACCGCGCCGACCGTGCGGGCAACGGCCAGTACCTGGGCCCCGACCCGTACTTCGACGACCTCTTCTGCGAGGCCGCGGACACGGCGTACGTCTCCTGCGAGCGGCTCGTCGAGACCGCCGAGCTGACCCGCGAGGCGGCCCCGCAGACCCTGCTGATCAAGCGGCACGCGGTCACCGGGGTCGTCGAGACCCCGCACGGCGCGCACTTCACCACCTGCGCCCCCGACTACGAGCGCGACGAGCCCTTCCAGAAGGCGTACGTCACCGCGGCCGCCGACCCGGCCGCCTGGGCCGAGTTCACCGCGCGCTTCCTGTCGGGCGGCGAGAAGGCCTACCAGTCCGCCGTCCAGGCCTGGCACGAGGAGCAGAAATGACCACAGCGACCACCGCGGGGGCGGCGGCGACCGGTGCGGCGACCCGCGCCGACTACTGCGTGATCGCCTGCGCCGAGGCCTGGCGGGACAACGGCGAGGTGCTCGCGAGCCCGATGGGCCTGATTCCGTCCCTCGGCGCCCGGCTCGCCCGCCGCACCTTCTCCCCCGACCTGCTGCTGACCAACGGCGAGGCGTTCCTGGTCGGCGCGGACGGGTCCACCGAGGGCTGGCTGCCCTACCGCCAGCACCTGGCCATGGTCACCGGCGGCAAACGGCACGTGATGATGGGCGCGAGCCAGATCGACCGGTTCGGCAACCAGAACATCTCCTGCATCGGCGACTGGGAGCAGCCCGCCCGCCAGCTCCTGGGGGTGCGCGGCGCTCCCGTCAACACCCTCAACAATCCCGTCAGTTACTGGGTCCCCAAGCACTCCTCGCGGGTGTTCGTGGAGCGCGTGGACATGGTCTCGGGCGTCGGCTACGACCGCGCGGCCGCGGCGGGCCCCTCCGCGAGCCGCTACCACCGCATCCCGCGCGTGGTCACCAACCTCGGGGTGTTCGACTTCGAGACCCCGGACCGGTCGATGCGGATCGCCTCGCTGCACCCGGGCGTGACGCTCGAGGAGGTCCGCTCGGCGACCGGCTTCGACCTCACCGGGGTCACGGGCCCGGTCGCGTACACCCGCGAGCCGAGCGGGGCCGAACTGCGCCTGATCCGCGAGGAACTCGACCCGCGCGCCACCCGCCTGCGCGAGGTGCCGGCGTGATGGAGACCGCGCTCACCCGGCTCGTGGGAATCGAGCACCCGGTCGTCCAGACGGGCATGGGCTGGGTCGCGGGCCCGCGCCTGGTGTCCGCCGCCGCGAACGCGGGGGCGCTGGGCATCCTGGCCTCCGCGACGATGACCATGGACCAGCTGCGGGCGGCGGTGCGCGAGGTCAAGTCCCGTACCGCGGCGCCCTTCGGGGTCAATCTGCGCGCGGACGCCGGGGACGCGGCCGAGCGGGCCCGGCTGATCATCGACGAGGGGGTCCGGGTCGCGTCCTTCGCGCTGGCGCCCTCCCAAGAGCTGATCGCGCGGCTCAAGGACGCGGGCGTGGTGGTGATTCCGTCCATCGGCGCGCGGCGCCACGCGGAGAAGGTCGCGGCCTGGGGCGCGGACGCCGTCATCGTGCAGGGCGGGGAGGGCGGCGGGCACACCGGGGACGTGGCCACGACCGTGCTGCTGCCGCAGGTGGTGGACGCGGTGGACATCCCGGTGATCGCCGCGGGCGGCTTCCACGACGGGCGCGGCCTGGTCGCCGCCCTGGCCTTCGGGGCGGCGGGCATCGCGATGGGCACGCGCTTCCTGCTGACCTCCGATTCGACGGTCCCGGACGCGGTCAAGGCCCGCTACCTCGCGGCCGGGGTCAAGGACGTCACGGTGACGACGGCCGTGGACGGCCTGCCGCACCGGATGCTGCGCAGCGAGCTGGTGATCGCGCTGGAGCGGGCGGGCCGGACCAGGGCGCTGGCCAAGGCGGTCCGGCACGCGGCGTCGTTCCGGCGGATCTCGGGGCTGAGCTGGCCCCAGATGGTCCGTGACGGGCTCGCGATGAAACACGGCAAGGACCTGTCCTGGAGCCAGGTCCTGCTCGCCGCCAATACCCCCATGCTCCTCAAGGCGTCCATGGTCGAGGGCCGTACGGACCTCGGAGTCATGGCATCCGGCCAGGTCGCGGGCGTGATCGAGGACCTTCCGTCCTGTGCGGAACTCGTCAGCCGCGTCATGGCCGAGGCGCACGCAGTGCTCCGCGCCCTGCCTCCGGCAGGGTGATCCCCCTTCTCCCTCTCAGGAGTCGCACCGATGAGCCGTGCCCGCATCCGCCTGGCGGCGACCGGAGTGCTTCTCTCCGCGCTCGCCGTCGGCACCCTTCCCGCCGCCGCGTACGCCGCGCCGACGGCGGCCTCCGCCACCACGGCCCGGCACCAGCAGCAGCAGCAGCAGCAGGCGGAAACGATCCGCCAGATCCCGCTCCAGGGCGCGGTCAACGTCCGTGACCTCGGCGGGTACCGCACCCTCCTCGGCGGTCAGGTCCGCCAGGGGCTGGTCTACCGTTCCGACGCGCTCGGCAAGCTGACCGACGCGGACCTCACCACGGTCTCCGGTCTCGGCCTCACGAAGGTCGTCGATTTCCGCATCCCGATGGAGCTGCAGTACGACGGGGCCGACCGGCTGCCCGCGGGACCGGCCTCCACCTCGCGCCCGGTCAGCGACCTCGGCCTGTACGGGACCCTGGTGGGCGCGATCGCCACCGGCGACCCGGTCAAGCAGGAGCAGATGCTCGGCGGCGGCCGCGCCGAGGCGTACATGCGCGACATCTACCGCACCTTCGTCACGAGCCCGGACAGCCGGGCGCGGTTCGCGACGACCCTGCGGGAGATCGCGGACGGCGCGCAGGGGCCGCTGCTGTACCACTGCACCTCCGGCAAGGACCGGACGGGCTGGATGAGTTACGTGCTCCTGCGGGCCCTGGCCGTCCCGCAGAGCACGGCCGAGCGGGACTATCTGGCCTCGAACACCTTCCGGGCCGCGTACGACGCCCAGGTCCGGGCGGGCCTCAAGCAGTCCGGCCGGATGCAGAACCCCGACCTGCTGATACCGCTCCAGGAGGTCCGCCAGGACTACCTGGACGCGGCGACGCATCAGCTGGAGGCCGACTACGGCGGCTTCTACGGCTACCTGACGGACGGCCTCGGGCTGGACCTGCGGACCCTGGCGAAGCTCCAGGCGAAGCTGGTCCGGCCGTAGGGACGCGAAAACGCCGGGCAGCGCGCTGTGCGCTGCCCGGCGTCGTCGTCCGTACGCGTGCGGGTGCCGATCAGGCGCTGGGGCGGCCCGAACCGGCACCGCCGCCGGTCGCGCGGCGACGGCCCTGGCCGAAGCCCTGGCTCGCGCCCTGGGCGCCACCGGTGCGGGTGCGGCCGGCGGAGCCGCCCGCCGCGCCGGAACCACCGCTGCGACGGCCCTGGCCCGCGGCCGAACCGCCGGAGGTCGCGGAGACCCCGGCCGTGCCGCGGGCGCGGCGCGGACGCTCGCCCGAGCCCGAGGCGGCACCGGCGCCGCCCTGCGGGGCGCCGGAGCGACGGCGCGCACCCTGGCCACCGCTCTTGGTACCGGTGCGCGGCTTGGCCGGAGTGGGCTGCGGCACCTCCATCACGACGGGGATGCCGGAGGGCACGCGGGCGCCGGTGAGGCGGACCAGTTCCTCGTCCGAGGAGCGGATCTGCGCGGTGCGGGGGTTGATGCCCGCGTCCGACATGAGCCGGGTCATCTCGCGCTTCTGCTCGGGCAGGACCAGGGTGATCACGCTGCCGGACTCACCGGCGCGGGCGGTACGGCCACCGCGGTGCAGGTAGTCCTTGTGGTCGACGGGCGGGTCCACGTTGACGACGAGGTCGAGGTCGTCGATGTGGATGCCGCGGGCCGCGACGTTGGTGGCGACCAGCGCGGTCACCTCGCCCGTCTTGAACCAGTCGAGGGTGCGGTTGCGCTGCGGCTGCGAGCGGCCGCCGTGCAGGCCGGAGGCGCGGACGCCGTCCGCGAGGAGCTTCTTGACCATGCGGTCGACCCCGCGCTTGGTGTCGACGAACATGATCACCCGGCCGTCGCGAGCGGCTATGCGCGTGGCCACGGCCTTCTTGTCGGTCTCGTCCATGACGTACAGGACGTGGTGTTCCATCGTCGTGACGGCGCCGGCCGACGGGTCGACGGAGTGCGAGACCGGGTCGTCCAGGAACATCTTGACGAGCTTGTCGACGTTCTTGTCCAGGGTCGCGGAGAAGAGCATCCGCTGACCGCCGGGCTCGACCTGCTTGAGCAGCGCGGTGACCTGCGGCATGAAGCCCATGTCGGTCATCTGGTCGGCTTCGTCGAGGACCGTGATCGAGACCTGGTCGAGCGTCGCGTCGCCGCGCTCGATGAGGTCCTTCAGACGGCCGGGGGTGGCGACGAGGACCTCGGCGCCGCGGCGCAGGGCGCCGGACTGCCGGTTGATCGACATGCCGCCGACGACGGTGGTGATGCGCAGGTTCACGGCGGTGGCGTACGGCGTCAGCGCGTCCGTCACCTGCTGGGCCAGCTCGCGGGTCGGTACGAGGACCAGCGCGAGCGGCGCCTTCGGCTGGGCGCGGCGGCCGGCCGTGCGGGCCAGCAGGGCCAGGCCGAAGGCGAGGGTCTTGCCGGAGCCGGTGCGGCCGCGGCCGAGGAGGTCACGGCCGGCGAGGGAGTTCGGGAGGGTGGAGGCCTGGATCGGGAACGGCTCGGTGACGCCCTGGGCTGCGAGGGTCTTCAGCAGCGCGGCGGGCATGTCGAGGTCCGCGAAGGCGGCCACCGGGGGGAGGGCCGGCGCGATCGGGTCCGGCATGGTGAATTCCTGCGGCCGGGCAGGCTGGGCGGAACCGCCCTTGGGCCGGCCGCCGCCAGCCTTCGGACGTCCCTGAGCAGCACCCCGACCCCTGACGGGACGGCGGCTGGGACGTGCGGAGCTGGAGCTGGTCATGCGGGAAAGCCCTCCTGGAACCGGCAAAAAACAAGCGACGGAACAACACACAAGCCGGGGCCCGCACCTCACGGTGCGGACCCCGGCCGTGCGAAGAGCGTCAGGCAGGCAGGATGTTCTCGGCCTGCGGGCCCTTCTGACCCTGGGTGACCTCGAAGGACACGCGCTGGCCCTCCTGGAGCTCACGGAAGCCCTGGGTGGCGATGTTCGAGTAGTGCGCGAAGACGTCCGGACCGCCGCCGTCCTGCTCGATGAAGCCGAAGCCCTTTTCGGAGTTGAACCACTTCACGGTGCCTTGAGCCATTTTAAATCTCCTGAATAGGTGGCAAGGGCCCCATCCGGAAGATGCCGGAAACAAAATAAGCGCCTGCGGAAGCAATCCCGTCAGGCGCACATAAAGTTCATGGGTACCACAACTGCAACGTCTCCAACGTACCACACGACGGCCGGGGATCTTGGCCAGAAGTGCGTGTGATCCCCGTCGTCGTGTCGTGGCCGCGGTTCAGAGGCGCTCGATGATCGTCACGTTGGCCTGACCTCCGCCTTCGCACATCGTCTGCAGTCCGTAGCGGCCCCCGGTGCGCTCCAGCTCGTGCAGGAGCGTCGTCATCAGCTTGACGCCGGTGGCTCCGAGCGGGTGCCCCAGGGCGATGGCTCCGCCGTTCACATTCACCCGATCGGGATCCGCCCCGGTCGCCTTGAGCCAGGCGAGGACCACCGGCGCGAAGGCCTCGTTGATCTCGACCAGGTCGATGTCGTCCAGGGACAGGCCGGTCTTCTTGAGCGCGTAGGCCGTCGCGGGGATCGGCGCGGACAGCATCCGGATGGGGTCCTCGCCGCGGACCGACAGGTGGTGGATGCGGGCCCGGGGCCTCAGGCCGTGCTCCTCGACGGCCCGCTCCGAGGCGAGCAGCATCGCGGCCGCGCCGTCGGAGACCTGGGAGGAGACGGCCGCGGTGATGGTGCCGCCGTCCACGACGGGCTTCAGCCCCGCCATCTTCTCCAGGGTGGTGTCCCGGCGCGGGCCCTCGTCGGTGCGGACGTCCCCGTAGGCCACGGTCTCGCGCGCGAAGCGCCCCTCGTCGATCGCGCGCAGGGCCCGCTGGTGGGAGCGGAGCGCGAACTCCTCCATGTCGGGACGCGAGATCCCCCACTTCTCCGCGATCAGCTGCGCGCCGTGGAACTGGTTCACGGGGGCGTCGCCGTAGCGGGCGCGCCAGCCCCGCGAGCCCGCGTAGGGGCCTTCGGTGAGGCCGAGCGGTTCGGCGGCCTGCCGGGAGGCGAAGGCGATCGGGATCATCGACATGTTCTGGGTGCCGCCCGCGACCACCAGGTCCTGGGTGCCGGACAGGACGCCCTGGGCGGCGAAGTGGACGGCCTGCTGGGAGGAGCCGCACTGGCGGTCGACGGTGACGCCGGGGACCTCCTCGGGCAGGCCCGCGGCCAGCCAGGCGGTCCGGGCGATGTCTCCGGCCTGCGGGCCCACGGTGTCGAGGCAGCCGAAGACCACGTCCTCGACGGCGGCCGGGTCCACCCCGGACCGCTCCATGAGCGCCGTCAGGACATGCGCGCCGAGGTCGGCCGGGTGGACCCCGGACAGCCCTCCCCCGCGCCGCCCCACGGGGGTGCGTACCGCGTCGACTATGTAGGCCTCGGGCATCGGGACTCCTCGGTGAGGGTTCAGGTACGGAGCGCGATCCCGTCCAGGACCATCGAGAGGTACTGGCGGGCGATCTCCTCGGGGCTGTGCTGGCCGCCCGGCCGGTACCAGGACGCCGCCACCCACACCGTGTCGCGCACGAAGCGGTAGGTGAGGCGGATGTCCAGGTCGGCGCGGAAGACCTCGGCGGCGACCCCCCGCTCCAGCGTCCCCAGCCACGCCTTCTCGAATTTGACCTGCGAGTCCGAGAGGTAGTGGAAGCGGGGCTGCGCGGACAGGTGCCGGGATTCCTTCTGGTAGATCGCGACGGCGGCGCGGTGCCGGTCGATCTCCCGGAACGATTCGGTGACGAGGGCCTCGATGGTCTCCCTGGGGCCGAGTCCGGCGTCGAGCACGGTGTCGTAGCCCTGCCACAGCTCGTTCAGGAAGGTCGAGAGGATCTCGTCGAGCATCGATTCCTTGGAATCGAAGTGGTAGTAGAGGCTGCCGGCGAGCATCCCGGCGGCGTCGGCGATCTTGCGGACGGTGGTGGCGTTGTAGCCCTGGGCGGCGAAGACCTCCGCGGCGGTGTCGAGGAGCTCCCTCCGGCGTTCCGGCGAGGCCGTCACCTGCTGCTTCTTCTGGTTCGTTGGCACGCGCCCATTGTGGTCCCAGTGGTCCTCGTGGTCCTACGCGTGCCGGCTGCTGACCGAGACCGTCTCGCCCGTCATGTACGACGAGTACCCGCTGGCCAGGAACACGATGACGTTGGCGACCTCCCAGGGCTCGGCGTAGCGCCCGTACGCCTCCCGCGCCGTCAGTTCCGCCAGGAGTTCCTCGCTGGTGACCTTCACCAGGTGCGGGTGCATGGCCAGGCTCGGGGCGACCGCGTTGATCCGTACGCCGAATTCCGCGGCCTCCAGGGCCGCGCAGCGGGTCAGGGCCATCACCCCGGCCTTGGCGGCGGCGTAGTGGGCCTGGCCGGCCTGGGCGCGCCAGCCGATGACGGAGGCGTTGTTGACGATGACCCCGCCGCCGCCCGCCGCCCGCAGGGAGCGCAGGGCGGCGCGGGTGCAGCGGAAGGTGCCGTTCAGGGTGACGTCGAGGACCGCGGTCCACTGCTCGTCGGTCATGTCGACGAGGGCGGCGGTGCCGCCCAGTCCGGCGTTGTTGACGACGACGTCCAGGCCGCCGTGGGCGGCCTCGGCGAGCGCGAAGAGGGCCTGGACCTGCTCCTCGTCGGTCACGTCACAGGGCAGGGAGGTGACGCGGTCGGCGCCGAACTCGGCGGCGAGGGCGTTCTCGCTCTCCTTGAGGCGGCGGGCGTGGGCGTCGCTGATGACGACGCGGGCCCCCTCCTCCAGGAAGCGGCGGGCGGTGGCCCCGCCGATCCCGGCCCCGGCCGCCGCGGTGATCACGGCCGAGCGGTCCTTCAGCAGGCCGTGCCCGGCGACGTAGCGGGGAGCGGTGGCGTTCATGCCCGAACCTCCTGGGGAAGGCCGAGGATCCGCTCGGCGATGAGGGTGCGCTGGATCTCGCCGGAGCCGCGTAGATCGTGTCGGTCCGGGCCGGCTCGACGAGGGCGTCCGGCTCGCGGCGGAAGCCGACCTCACTCCCGGAACTCGGTGCGGAACTCCTCGACGCTGCTCGTGGCCATACGTTAACCTACCAAACACTTGTTAGGGAAGGTCGCTCGTGAAGGATGGAAGCCGGATGCCCGCCCAGCCCACCGCCGACGAGGCCGAGACGGTGCTCTACGAGCGCCGCGGCCCGGTCGCGTACGTGACGATGAACCGCCCCCGCTACCGCAACGCGCGGAACAGCGCGATGACCTGCGCCCTGGACTCCGCCTTCTACCGCGCCGCGGACGACCCGCGGGTCAAGGCCGTCGTCCTCGGCGGCGCGGGCGAGCACTTCTCGGCGGGCCACGACATCGGCATGGTCAACCGGGTCGTGGAGCGGGCGGAGTCGGCGGCCGAGATCGCGCACAACGCCGGGACGGCGGCCGACGCGCTCGGCGCAATGGACATCGCGGCGATGAAGGAGGCGACCGGCTGATGGACTTGACCCACACGCCCGACGTGACGGAGTTCCGGGCCGAGGCCCGGGCCTGGCTGCGCGCGCACGTCCCGGACGAGCCGCTGCCCTCGCTGGAGACGGCGGAGGGCTTCGCGGCGCACCGGGAGTGGGAGGGACGGCTGGCGGCGGACCGCTGGTCGGTGGTGTCGTGGCCCGAGGAGTACGGGGGCCGGGGCGCGGACATCGTGAAGTGGCTGGTCTTCGAGGAGGAGTACTTCGCCGCCGGGGCGCCCGGGCGGGTCTCGCAGAACGGCATCAACCTCCTCGCGCCCACGCTCTTCGACCACGCGAGCCCCGAGCAGCGGGCCCGCGTGCTGCCGCCGATGGCGAGCGGCGAGGTGATCTGGGCGCAGGCGTGGTCGGAGCCGGAGTCCGGTTCGGACCTGGCGTCGCTCACGTCGCGCGCGGAGCGCACGGAGGGCGGCTGGCTGCTGTCGGGGCAGAAGACCTGGTCCTCGCGGGCGGCGTTCGCGGACCGCGCCTTCGGCATCTTCCGCACCGAGCCGGGCACGCCGAAACCCCACCAGGGCCTGACCTATCTGATGTTCGACCTGCGGGCGCCGGGGGTGACGGTGCGGCCCATCGGGCGCCTGGACGGGAAGCCCGCCTTCGCGGAGCTGTTCCTGGACGGGGTGTTCGTGCCGGACCAGGACGTGATCGGTGAGCCGGGGCAGGGCTGGCGGATCGCGATGTCGACGACGGGCAACGAGCGCGGGCTGACCCTGCGCTCGCCCGGCCGCTTCCTGGCGGCGGCGGACCGGCTGACGGCGCTGTGGCGGGAGCGGGCGGAGCCGGCCGACACGGCGCTGCGCGACCGGGTGGCGGACGCGGTGATCGGGGCGCGCGCCTACGAGCTGTTCACCTGGGCGAACGCCTCGCGGTTCGCGGCGGGCGAGACGATCGGCGCGGAGTCGAGCCTGAACAAGGTGTTCTGGAGCGAATACGACATCGCCCTGCACGAGTGCGCGCTGGACCTGCTGGGCGCGGATGCGGAGCTGGCGGACGGCCCGTGGGCGGAGCCGTGGCTCTTCTCGCTGGCCGGGCCGGTCTACGCGGGCACCAACGAGATCCAGCGCGACATCATCGCCGAGCGGCTGCTCGGCCTCCCGAAGGGCCGCCGCTGATGCGCTTCCTGCCGACCGACGAGCAGTCGGACTTCGCCCGAACCCTGCGCGCGCTGCTGGGCGCCTCGGACGTGCCGGCCGTCGTACGGTCCTGGTCCGCCGGGGCGTACGGGCCGGGCCGGGCGCTGTGGACCCGGCTCGCGGACACCGGGCTGTTCGCGCTGGCCGCGCCGGAGCCGGAGCCGTACGGGGGCCTTGGCCCGCTCCCGGTGGAACTGGCCCTGGGTTTCGTGGAGCTGGGGCGCGCGGCGGTGCCGGGGCCGCTGGCGGAGACGGTGGCGGTGGTGGTGCTGCTGTCGGAGCTGGGGGACGAGGCGGTGGCGAAACGGTTCGTGCCCGGGCTGGTCTCGGGCGGGGCGTTGGCGACGCTCGTGCTCCCGGACGGGGGTCCGTACGCCGTGGACGCCGGGGCGGCCGACCACGTCTTCGTCGTCTCCGCCGCGGGGGAGCTGCGCCTGGCCGCCGGGCCGGGGGCGGAGCTGGCCTCCCTGGATCCGGCCCGGCGCCTCTCGCGGCCCGCCGCCGGCGGGGAACTGCTGGCCGCGGGTCCCCACGTCACGGCGGCGGCCGCGACCGCCTTGCCCTGGGCGCGGCTGCTGACGGCGGCGCAGAGCCTGGGGGTGGGCGAGGCGCTGCTGGCGCGGACGGTGGAGTACACGAAGCAGCGCACCCAGTTCGGTGCGGCGATCGGGTCGTTCCAGGCGGTCAAGCACCGGCTGGCGGACACGCTCATCGGGCTGGAGTTCGCGCGGCCGCTGGTGTGGGCGGCGGCCGTGAGTCTGGTGCCCTGGGAGATCGCGGCGGCGAAGGTCGCGGCCGGTGAGGCCGCGTACCGGGCGGCCCGGACCGCGCTCCAGCTCCACGGTGCGGTCGGCTACACGGAGGAGCTGACCCTCTCCCTCTGGCTCCGCAAGGCCCGCCCCCTCCGCGACACCTGGGGCACCCCGTCCACATGCCGAGCAGAGATCCTGCCCCGAGGCGCCGCCTAGCCCCGGCCGACCCCAACCCCAGCCCGGTCCGCCCCAACCCCAGCCCGAGCCGGCCCAACTCCAGCCCGAACCGGCCCAACCCCAGCCCGGGCCGGCCCAACCCCAGCCCGGGCCGGCCCAACTCCAGCCCCGCCGGCGTTTGAGGCGCCCCCGGAGGGCCACGGACTCACACCATGCCCACGCACGTCGCCTCCGGCGGGCCCTCAAACGCCGGGCAGGCTGACTTCAGCCAACCCCAGCCCCGCCGGCGATTGAGGCGCCCCCAGAGGGACCACCCACCCGCACCGCGCCCGCCCACGCAGCCTCCGGCGGGTCAGGGGTGGGTGCGGTGGTAGGTGGCGGCCGTGGTGTTGAGGAGGGTGGCTACGGCGAAGCAGGCGGCGGCCACCCCGTGCCCCAGCCCCAGAAGCGCAAGCGCCCCGGCCCCGAACACCACCGCCTTGACCGCGAGTTGCACGGCCAGCGGCACACGCAGGCGGGCCTTCGGCGCCGCAAAGGCCCCCCACAGCACCGCGGCCCCCAGCGGAGCGCCCACGGCCAGCGCCACGGCCCCGCCCACCGGCAGGGACCGCGTGGCCCCCCACCACCCCAGCAGCACGAGGGCCGCGACTTCCAGCAGGAAGGCGAGGCCCTCGTTGACGAGGAAGAGCGGGTGGGCGGCCCGGCGCCGCGCGGTCGAGGACATGCGGCACACGATGACCCGCGGATCAGGTCCGGGCAAGACACAGGGTGGTCACGTATTCCTCCACCACCGCCCCGTCGGGGAACCGGCCGAGCAGCAACGCACGCTCTGCGCCGAAGAACTCCCCGGCCCGCCCCTCCCCCAGCACCAGGAAGGCCGAGTGGCTCGCCAGGTTCGCCAGATGCGCGTCCACCGGAATCCGCCGCGACCACCGCACCGCGCGCCTCGTGAAGTCCAGCCCCTCGGGCAGGTCGCGCGGCGCGATTCCCGGCTCGGCGGCCAAGAGGCCGGCGATGCGCCGGTCCTGGTCGCCGATCCAGGGGACGGTGTGGTCCAGGTCGTTCCACCACAGGGCCAGCGCCCCACCGGGCCGCAGCACCCGGCGGGCCTCCGGCACCGACCGGACCGGGTCGGTCCAGTGCCACGCCTGGGCGTAGGTCACCAGGTCGAACGCCCCGCCGGCCAGCGGCAACCGGTCCCCGTCCCCCCGCACCAGCGGTATCCCGGGGTGCGCGCGCCGCAGCTCCGCCGCCATCCCGTCCCCCGGCTCGACGGCCAGGACGTGGGCGCCGCGCGCGTGCATCAGGCCGGTGGCGATGCCGGTGCCCGCGCCGACGTCCGCGACCCGCGCCCCCTCCAGCGTCCGCCCGGCCAGCTCCTCGACCGCGTCGAACAACTCGGCGGGATAGCCCGGCCGATGGGCGGCGTACTGAGCGGCGGCGGCGTCGAAGGATCGCGCACGGGCCCGGACATGGCTCTGGGAAGCGGTCATCCCCCCATTATTCGGACCTCATTCGCGGAGCTCATGCGCGGAATTCGTGCACGACCTCGATCCGCCCGACGATATGGGCGTTCAGCTCCGCCAGCTCCTCGGCCGGAACCCACAGCTCCAGGATCGTCTTCCCGCCCGCCTGTTGGACCGGGTACCGCGCCAGGAACTCCGTGTCCACCTCGAACCGGGTCACGAACCCCGCCCCGTCGTGCTTCACGTTCCAGTCGCGGGCGATCCGGATCGCGTAGTCCTCGTTCAGCACCGGATAGAAGATCGGCTGCTCGGGCAGCCGCGGCGGCCAGGCCCGCCAGTCGGCGGCCGCCACCAGCTCCAGCTCCACGGGCCCGGTCGGCCGCCACAGGGTCGTCGTCGCATGCGTCGTCATCCCGCGACCCTAGCCACCCACTCCGCCGCCCCCGCCAGGGCCTGCGCCGAGGCAGGGAGCGGGGTGCCCAGCCCGCCCAGGTCCGGTGCGGCCAGGGGCGAGGCCAGCGGGTGCCCGGGGTCGGCGGCCGGGGGCAGGTACCGCTCCCAGGACCAGCTCATGTGCGCGGCCGTGTGGAAGTGGTCGCGGGCGTACGTCTCCACCGACCGGGAGGCCATCGAGGCGTCCAGCGGCGAGCAGGGCCGACAGCTGCGCCGCCATCAGCCCGGGCGCCCGCAGCGCCGTCACAGCGGCAGGTTGGCCCCGCTGGAATCCCCCGCCACCACCACCCGGGCGGGGTCGCAGCCCAGGGCGCCCGCCCTCCCCCGGGCCCACAGCAGGACGGTCAGGGCGTCGTCGGGCGCCGCCGGCCAGGGGTGTTCGGGGGCGAGCCGGTAGTCCGCCGAGACCATCACCGCCCCCGAGCGCGCGGCCGGCGTCCTGCACAGCGCGTCGTACGTGCCGGGGCCGCACATCACCCGGCCCCCACCGTGGAAGTACACGACCAGCGGGCGTCCGCCCCGCCCCCGGCGCCGGGTCGTAGACGCGCACCGGCACCCCGTCAGCCACCGTGCCGTGGACGGCGGCCACCGCCGGCCCGGGCGTGGCGGCGGCGGCCCCCGCGGCGGCCGCGGCCCGCAGCGCGCCGACGTCCCCGGGCGGCGGAAAACCCTCCGACATCGCCGCGCAAACCGCCCGCGCCCGGGGCGAGAGCCCCTCGGGGCCCGCGGGACGCCCGCTCATCCGGTGGTCATCCCGCCGTCGACGGTGAACTCCGTGCCCGTGACATAGGCCGAGGCGTCCGAGCACAGGAACGCCACCAGGGCGCCGACCTCCTCCGGGCGCCCCATCCGCCCCAGCGGCAGGTGCGACCAGTCCCGGCCCTCCACCGCCTTCGCCACCATCGGCGTGTCGATCGCCCCGGGGTGCACGGAGTTGACCCGGATCCCGTCCCCGGCCAGGTCCAGGGCGGCCGACCGGGTCAGCCCGCGCAGGGCGAACTTCGTGGAGCCGTAGGCCGCGTGGCCGGGTATCCCGACCAGCCCGGCGGTGGAGGAGATGTTCACGATCGACCCGCCCCCGGCCGCGCGCAGCAGCGGGGCCACCGCCTGGATGCCGAGGAAGGGGCCCAGCAGGTTGACCCGGAGCAGCGCTTCGAACCCCTCGGCGCTCTGCTCCTCCACGTGGGCCGTGCGCCACAGGGCCGCGTTGTTGACCAGGGCGGAGATCTCTCCGTACGCGGCCACCGCGGCCCGCGTCACCCCGGCCCAGCTCTCGGCGTCGGCCACGTCGTGGCGTACGTACAGCCCCTGGTCGCCGAGGGCCGCCGCGACCTCGCGGCCCTCCTCCTCGCGGATGTCGGTGACGACGACCCGCGCGCCCGCCTCCGCGCACAGCCGGGCCCCGGCCGCGCCCTGGCCGCGCCCGGCGCCGGTGATGACGACGACCTTGCCGTCCAGCGAGATCAGTCCTCCCACGGGTCAGCCCTCCAGCGCGCGGAAGTGCGGGATGACCTTCTCGCCCCACTGGCGGATGGTCTCCATACAGGCCTCCTGCGGGACGGTGCCCATCTGGATCAGGCACATCACCTCATCGACACCGATCTCGCGGAGCTGCTCGACGTACGCGATCGCGGTCTCGGCGCTGCCGTAGGCATGGTGGGCGTTGTAGGTGCCGGTGTCCACGGGCCGGGCGGGGATGTCCGCCTCGTGCAGCCGGGCGACGAGCTCCTCGCGGCCCTGCTCCAAGGCGGCCGCGTGCTGCTCGGCGCTCTCGTCCTCGGCGTAGCCGGTGGGCGCGGGCGCGTTCCCGTACCAGTGCGCGATGGACTCGGCGAAGAAGCGCTGGCCGCGGGTGCCCAGGCGCAGGGCGCGCTCGGCGTCGTCGAGGACGATGGTCGGGCACAGGGCGGACAGGTGGTCGTTGACCTCGTCGGAGACGAACCGCTCGCCGCCGCGGGTGGCGATGGCCTCGTCGTAGACCTTGCGCATCGCGCGGAGCATCGCGCGGACGTCGTCGGCGCCGGCGAAGCCCACCACCAGCGCGCCGATGCCGAGTTCGGCCGCCGGCTCGAGGGTGTCGTGCGGGGAGCAGGCCATGAAATCGGGACCGGTCGTAAACTGCGGTCCGTGGCAGACGAGACGAACAGGCGCGCGCTTCCCGCGACCGGCTGGGCGGTGCTCGGGCTGCTCTCCTTCGGGGAGGAGCTGTCCGGTTACGACCTGAAGAAGTGGTCGGACTGGTCGCTCGAGTTCTTCTACTGGAGCCCCTCCTTCAGCCAGATCTACAGCGAGCTGAAGCGCCTGGAGAAGGCCGGTTACGCCTCCTCGCGGCTGGTCGCCCAGGAGACCGGCACCCGCGACAAGCGCGTGTACCGGATCACCGGCGAGGGCATGGAGGCCGTGCGGGAATGGGCCCGCGAGGCCCCGGTCGACCCGCCCGTCCTCAAGCACGGGCCGATGCTGCGGCTGTGGCTGGGGCACCTGCTGGAGCCCGAGCAGATGCGCGACGTCCTGGGACGGCACCAGGAGTTCGCGGAGAAGATGCGGCTGCGGGCCGTCGCCGACGTCGAGGGCGCCAAGGACGAGGCGGCGTGGGCGTACCCCACGCTCACCCTCAAGTGGGCCGAGCGCTACTACGCCTCCGAGCGCGACCTCGCCGCCGCCATGCTGGACGACATCGAGGCCCTGGAAGCGGCGCGGGCGGCTGCCGGGGAAGCGCCCCCGGCCGACGCGGGCTCCGCCGGCAACGCCCCGTAGGCGCGCCGGAACTCACGGAGCTGGTCCTGGAGCGGACCCCGGCCGCGCTGGTCGGCGCCGAGGGGGCGGGGAGCGGATCCTGGCCCGGATCCGGGCCCGGGTGCGGGACCTGGGCATCACCGCGCTGGCCGCCGAGCAGGTGGGAGCGGCCGCGCGGGCGGACGCCGCGCCCGGCCCGCGGCGGCGGGCGGGACGGACGGGGCAGGGGGCGGATCCGCCGGGCGCACGGCCGGATCCGGCGGGGGCGGGCTGACGTACGCTCGGGCCATGACCGGCAGCGCGATCAACCTGCGCACGATAGAAGAAACCGCTCCGGCGCTCGTCAGCCTGTACAAGAGCGCCGGGGTCTCGCTGCGCAAGCACGGCCTCGACGGCGAACGGGCGGCGGTCTACCTGGTGCTGGACTACTCGGGTTCCATGCGCCCGTATTACGCCGACGGCACCGTGCAGGCGTTCGCGGACCGGGTGCTCGGGCTGTCGGCGCACCTGGACGACGACGGCGTGGTCCCGGTGGTCTTCTTCTCGACGGAGGTCGACGCCGTCGAGGAGATCCCGCTGGAGCGGCACGCGGGCGCGGTGGGCCGGATCGTGGCGGGGCTCGGGCACATGGGCAAGACGGCCTACCACGCGGCGATGGACGCGGTCATCGACCACTACCTGGACAGCGGATCCACCGCGCCCGCCCTGGTGGTCTTCCAGACGGACGGCGGTCCCGTGAACAAGCTCGCGGCGCAGCGGTACCTGTGCAAGGCGGCCCGGATGCCGCTGTTCTGGCAGTTCGTCGGCTTCGGCAACACCCGCAGCACCCAGTTCGACTTCCTGCGCAAGCTGGACGAGCTGCCGGTGCCGCAGGCGCGCGTGGTCGACAACGCGGGCTACTTCCACGCCGGGCAGGACCCGCGGGCGCTGCCGGACGCGCGGTGGTACGACCGGCTGGTGGCGGAGTTCCCGTCGTGGCTGGCGGCGGCCCGCGCGGCGGGCATCGTGCGCGCCTGAGCGGGGTTTCTCCGCGGCAGGCGCTTTCATGGCGGTATGACGACGAACAACTGGGAGCACTTCGCGCAGGCCGAGCCGGAACTCGCCGCGGTGGTCGAAGCCCGCTTCGGGAAGTACGCGCACCACGTCCTGGCGACCCTGCGCAAGGACGGCTCGCCGCGGCTCACCGGGCTGAACACCAGCTTCCGGGGCGGTGAGCTGTGGCTCGGGATGATGCCGGGGTCCATGAAGGCACGGGACCTGCGGCGCGACCCGCGGTTCGCGCTGCACACCAATCCGGGCGCGGACGAGTCGATGCCGGACGGGGACGTACGGATCTCCGGGCGGGCCGTGGAGATCCTGGACCCGCCTGAGCTGCACCGCTACGCCGAGGAGTCGGGCGAGCCGGTGCAGCCGTCCCATCTGTTCCGCGTGGAGCTGTCGGAGGTGGTGCACACCGGGATCGACGGGGACGACCTGGTGGTCCGCGTCTGGACCCCGTCAGGAGGACTGCGCACGATCCGCCGGGGGAACGACGACGAGCCCGCTCGGGAGGACTGACAGGGGGTCCAGGTCGAGGTCGGAATCGGCGTCGGGGTCGGGGGCCGGCTTCGGAGTCGGGGCGGGCTTCGCGACGGGCTTCGGAAGCGGGGCGGGCTTCGGGGCCGGGTCCACGGCGGGCCCGGCGCCGGGCGTGATCCCGGGCGTGGTCCCGGGCGTGGTGGTCCCGGGCGTGGCGCCGAATCCCGGGAGCGCGATCGCCGCGGGGTCGACGTCGACCCGGTTGCGGTCGATGTTGATCGTCACGCCGTCATAGGTCTCGTCGTGGTCGCCCTGGTACTGGTGCGCGCGCCGGCGCCCCTTCCACTGGCCGGTGCCCGCGGGCAGGCCCATGTCGGAGTCCGCGACCGCGGAACGCCCGTTCCAGGCCGCCGCCCACACGATGTCCGGGACGGCCTGCCCGGTGCGCGCGTAGGCGGCGCTGAGCGCCTTCATCCCCGAACCGGCCGCGAGGTAGGCGGCGGCGCGGTAGCCGAGGGCGTGCAGCCGCTGGGTCCAGGCGCCGATGTAGGCGACGACGGGTCCGTCCCAGGTGGCGCGGTCGGTGTAGTTCTCCAGGTCGTTGTAGAGGACGGTGCCCGCCCCCAGGCCCAGGGAGCGGGCGGCCGAGGCGGCGCCGTCGGCGGCCGTCCGGCCCTGCTCGGCCGCGGTGTCCGGGTCGGTGGACAGTCCGGTGGACCCGCTGTTCCAGGGCTGGCGGCCCACCCAGATCGGCATCAGGTGCCAGCCCGTGGCGCTCTGCCGCCGGACCCAGTCGGCGGTGAGCTGCGGCTGGGCGCAGGCGCGGGAGCCGCCGCCGATGTAGATGCCGACGGCGCCGAACGGGGACTCGTCCCACCAGCCGTCCATGGTGGCCTGGCGCGGCGCGGTACAGGCGTCGAAGCCCTCGCCGGCGTAGGCCCCCGGGGTGACCACGGCCCCCGGCGCGGGCACGGGTCTCGGCGCGGGCCGGGGCGCGGGGGCGACGGGACGGGTGGCCGGGGGCCCCGGGTGGCCGCCGACCGGCCGGGCGCTCTCGATCACCGCGCGGACGACGGCGGGCGTGTCGCCGAAGGAGGCGGTGGCCATCACCCCGGACTGGGCGAAGGAGTAGCGGAGTTCGTTGCTGGGCGTCCGGGGGGAGGCGGCCGGGATCGCGGTGCCGACCGGGACGTCGACGGTGGGGATGTCGGCGCGCTGCGGAGCGCCCTGTACGGGCTCCAGGTGCAGGGTGTCGGCGCGCTCGACGGCGGCCCGGCCCGCGCAGTCGCGCTGCGGCCCGGCGTGGCCGACGTACAGCGTGGGCAGGTCCAGGCGCACGCAGGCGTCGGGGTGGCGGTCGAGGTCGACGATCCGCCAGGTCGCGGGGAGGGTGAAGCGCAGGCCCCGGTAGTCGTAGTGGCCGGGGGCGGGCCCCTCGTCGGCGGCGGCGCCGGGGGCGAGCGCGCCCAGCCCCGCCCCGCTCAGCGCGAGGGCGACGCCACAGGCGGAGGCCAGCAGGCGGCGCAGTCCCCGGGGGCGCCGGAGCGCTCCGGAACCGGACCCGGACCCGGACCCGGCACCACATTCAGTACTCGACATGACATTTGACATGACATTCGGCATGGCACGCGGCATGACGCTGTGTATACAGGCGCCGCAGCCCCGCGGAGACCTGGCGAGGCCGCGGCGGCCCCGCTAACTACCCGCCTGGTCCTGGAAGGCGGGCAGCTCGAAGAGGCGCTGCCTTCCCGTGTCGCCCATCAGCTCGACCAGCGGCAGGACGCGTTCCCCAGGTCGCGCGCGTCGACCCCGGGGACGAGCGCGTCCAGCCCGTCGTCACCCAGCGTCGCCGCGGCACGGCGGTGACCTGCTCGCGGAAGCGGCGCACCTCCGGGGCGGCAGCGCCTCCAGGAACCGCGGCGCCCCCGCATCTCGCGCCCCACCGCCGCGCGTCCGCCCGGCGCCTCGCCCGACCCGGGCCTGACCCCGCGGCCACCTCGCACGCGGAGGCCCGTGCACCCCGAGCCGGGGCGTACGGGCCTCCGCGCCACCTGCCCCCTCAAGCGGTCGCGGCCGGGGCCGGGGCGGCGACGGGCTTCGGGTCACCCGCGCCGGCACCCGCGCCGGCGCCCGCGCCCGGCTTGCCGCGCAGGGGTACCTCGCGGATGAAGAGGGCCGCGCCGAACGCCACGGCGCACAGGCAGGAGGCCACCAGGAAGATCTGCTGCGTTCCGGTGGCGACGGCGTGGAGGTAGCCGTCACGGACGTCCTGCGGCAGCCGGGCCAGGTCGGCGGCGGTGATCCCGCCGCCCTCGGCGGAGCCGGACCCGCCGGGCAGGTGCGCCGCGGTGGCGCGGGCGAAGAGGGAGCCGAAGACGGCGACGCCGAGCGAGCCGCCGATCGTACGGAAGAGGGTGACCCCCGCGGAGGCCACGCCCATGTCGCGCATCTCGACGCTGTTCTGCGCGATGGTCGTGGTCATCTGCATCAGGAAGCCCAGCCCGATGCCGACCAGCACCATGTAGACGCCGGCGAGGGTGCGGGAGGTGCCGGTATCCATCGTCGCGAGGAGGCCCGTACCGAGGGTGAGGAAGCCCGCGCCGAGGATCGGGAAGATCTTGTACTTGCCGGTGCGGGACATCACCTTGCCCGCGACGTTCGACACCAGGGCGATCGGGACCATCAGCGGCAGGAGCAGCAGGCCGGAGTTGGCGGCCGAGGCATGCTGGACGCTCTGCTGGAACAGCGGCAGGTAGAGGGTCGCGCCGAACATGACCGCACCCGCACCGAAGATCATCACGGAGGCGAGGCGGAAGTTCCGGTCGGCGAAGACGCGCAGCGGCAGCACCGGTTCGGCGGCCCGCTTCTGCGAGGCGAGGAAGAGCGTCAGGCCGACGACGAAGGCGGCGAAGAGACCGAGCACCTGCCAGGAGCCCCAGGCGTACCGCCCGCCCGCCCAGGTCGCGGCCAGCACGATCGAGGTGATGGTGGCCGTCATGAGCGCGATGCCGGGCCAGTCGATACGGGCCTTCGCGCGGACGGCGGGGAGTTTCAGCAGCACGGCGCACCAGACCAGGGCGAGCAGGCCCAGCGGGATGTTGACGTAGAAGGCCCAGCGCCAGCCCATGTGATCCGCGACGAACCCGCCCGTCAGCGGGCCGCCGACGGTTCCGATGGCCATGACGGAGGCGGTCATCCCCTGGTAGCGGCCGCGCTCCCGCGGCGGCACGAGGCTGCCGATCAGCGCGAAGGCGAGGGCGGCGATACCGCCCGCGCCCAGGCCCTGGACGGCACGGAACACGATCAGCTGGCCCATGGACCGGGCCGCACCGGACAGGGCCGAACCGATGAGGAAGACGACGATCGAGGCGAGGAAGATCTTCTTCCGGCCGAAGAGGTCGCCGAGCTTGCCCCAGACGGGCGTGGAGGCGGCGGTGGCGAGTGCATAGGCGGTGACCACCCACGAGATGTGGGCGAGACCGCCGAGGTCGCCGACGATCGTCGGCATCGAGGTGCCCACGACGGCGTTGTCGAGCATGGCGAGCAGCATCGCGAGCATGATGCCGAGCATCGTGAGCCGGATGCTCCTGTTCTCGCCCTGGGGTGCGGCGGGCATGACGGATCACTCCTTCCAGGGAGTGCTGAGGTGCGGGGTGGGATGCCCTCAGAAAAGCACACCGATTTAAAAAGTGCAACGAATCAACTTTTCCATCGAACCAACCCAACAAGGTAGGCTGCCCCCATGACCGACCCGACCCCCGCCCCTTCCGCAGGCCGCCGCGAACGCAAGAAGGCCGCCACCCGCCAGGCCCTCGCCGACGCGGCCCTCGAGCTGTTCCTGGCCCACGGCTACGACCAGGTGAGCGTGAAGGACATCGCGGAAGCCGCCGACGTCTCGACCACCACCCTCTTCAAACACTTCTCCGGCAAGGAGGCGCTCGTCTTCGACATGGACGCCGAACGGGAGGCCCTCCTCGTTTCCGCCGTCCACGACCGGGCCCCGGGCCAATCAATTCCAGCGGCCCTGCGCGCGTGCCTCACGGCGATGCTCGACCCCCACGCCGACGACCCCGCCCGGGCGGACTTCGTCCGGCTGATCGAGAGCACCCCGGCCCTGAGCGCGTACGCCCGCCGCATGTGGATGCGCCACGAGAGCGCCCTGGCTCGCGCGATCGCCGTCGAGACCGGCGCCCCCGAGGACGACCCCCTGTCCGCGGCCCTGGCCCGCTTCGCCCTCCAGTCCCACGACCTGGTCCACGGCCCCGGCGCCCCCCACACGAGCATCGACAGCGCCTTCGACCTACTGGAACACGGCTGGACGGCCGCGAACGCGAACCGCTAGCCGCGGCCGGAATGCGTTGAGCAGAGGAGCGCAGGACCGCATGAGCGAAGGCCAGTGGGCCAGTGCGTCGTTGCCGTACCTGACGCCCCGTGAGCAGGGGGAGCCGGACGCGTGGACCGCCGAGGCCGCGGCCCGCGGGCGCTCGGGCGGGCAGCGCATCCTGTACGCCGGGGAGCAGCCCGCGCCGGACGAGGTCGCGCGGATGCTCCGCCTCCCCGCCGGGGAAGGAGTCGTACGCGCGGTCCGCGGGCATGGCCATCACATCGGCCTGGAGGGGCCCGACCCCGGACATGCCACAGCACCCGCCTCCCTGGTCGGGGACTGGCGGGTGCCGTGTCAGAGTTCCGTACGCCGTTGTACGGACCGCATTTGGCCCTCCCGCAGACGGGAAGGGGTACCGCCGCTCCCGAGCCGCGCCCACGACCGACGGCCGGAGGCCGACGCAGCCGGGCGAAGCCCGCAAGGCCGCCCACGGCCGGACGGTGCAAGCCCGGCGTCAAGAAACAGTGCCGTACGCCGTTGTACGGACCGTTTGGGGCCCTCCCGCAGGAGGGGCCGGGTCACACCATCAGCGAGCGGTCCGTCGGCTTGACCGGGTACGGGAGGGTGCTCGCGCCCGTCAGGTAGCGGTCCACGCCGCGCGCCGCGGAGCGGCCCTCGGCGATGGCCCACACGATCAGGGACTGGCCGCGGCCCGCGTCGCCGGCGACGAAGACGCCGTCCACGTTGGTCGCGTACGACGCGTCCCGCGCGACGTTGCCGCGCGCGTCCAGCTCCAGGCCGAACTGGTCCACCAGGCCGTTGGCCTGGTCGGTGCCGGTGAAGCCCATCGCGAGGGTGACCAGCTGCGCCGGGAGGACGCGCTCGGTGCCCTCCTTCTGGACGAGCTTGCCGTCCTCGAAGGCGACCTCGACCAGGTGCAGCGACTGCACGTTGCCGTCCTCGTCGCCCTCGAAGTGGGTCGTGGAGACGGAGTAGATCCGCTCGCCGCCCTCCTCGTGGGCCGAGGTGACCTTGTACAGCATGGGGAACGTCGGCCACGGCTGGCCGGCGGGCCGGTCCTCGGAGGGACGCGGCATGATCTCCAGCTGCGTGACCGAAGCCGCGCCCTGGCGGTGGGCGGTGCCCACGCAGTCGGCGCCGGTGTCGCCGCCGCCGATGACGACGACGTGCTTGCCCGCGGCGGTGATGGGGGGCGAAACGAAGTCGCCCTCCTGCACCTTGTTCGACAGCGGCAGGTACTCCATCGCGAAGTGGATGCCGTTCAGGTCGCGGCCCGGGACCGGCAGGTCGCGGGAGACCGTGGCACCGGCCGCGATGACGACCGCGTCGTAGCGGCGGCGCAGGCCGTCCGCCGGGATGTCCCGGCCGACCTCGACGCCCGTACGGAACTTGGTGCCCTCCGCGCGCATCTGCTCGATGCGGCGGTTGATGTGCACCTTCTCCATCTTGAACTCGGGGATGCCGTACCGCAGCAGGCCGCCGATGCGGTCCGCGCGCTCGTACACGGCGACCGTGTGACCGGCCCGCGTCAGCTGCTGGGCGGCGGCGAGTCCCGCCGGGCCCGAGCCGATGACGGCGACGGTCTTGCCGGACAGGCGGTCCGGGGGCTGCGGGGTGACGTCGCCGTTGTCCCACGCCTTGTCGATGATCGAGACTTCGACGTTCTTGATGGTGACGGCGGGCTGGTTGATGCCGAGCACGCACGCCGACTCGCACGGAGCCGGGCACAGCCGCCCGGTGAACTCCGGGAAGTTGTTCGTGGCGTGCAGGCGCTCGGACGCGGCGGTCCAGTCCTCGCGGTACGCGAAGTCGTTCCACTCGGGGATCAGGTTCCCGAGCGGGCAGCCGTTGTGGCAGAACGGGATGCCGCAGTCCATGCAGCGACCGGCCTGCTTGCTGATGATCGGCAGCAGCGAGCCCGGGACGTAGACCTCGTTCCAGTCCTTCAGCCGCTCGGCGACGGGACGGGAACAGGCGGTCTCGCGGGGGGTGGTGAGGAAGCCCTTCGGGTCAGCCATGGGTCGCCGCCTCCATCATCTTCTCGGTGGTCTCGGACTCGGAGAGTCCGGCCCGCTCAGCGGCGTCCTTGGCGGCGAGCACTGCCTTGTACGTGGTGGGGATGATCTTGCTGAAGCGGCCCACCGAGACGGACCAGTCAGCGAGGAGCCTGGCGGCCACGGTCGAGCCGGTCTCCTCCTCGTGGCGGCGCACCACATCGTGCAGCCACTGCTTGTCGGCGTCGGACAGGTCGGTCTCGACCGCGCCCGCGTTGCCGACGTTGACGTTGCAGGCGTCGAGGTCGATGACGTACGCGACGCCGCCCGACATGCCGGCCGCGAAGTTGCGCCCGGTCTCGCCCAGCACCACGGCCTGGCCGCCGGTCATGTACTCGCAGCCGTGGTCGCCCACGCCCTCCGAGACGACCAGCGCACCGGAGTTGCGGACGCAGAAGCGCTCGCCGGTGCGGCCGCGCAGGAACATCTCGCCGCCGGTCGCGCCGTAGCCGATGGTGTTGCCCGCGATGGTCGAGTACTCCGCCAGGTGGTCGGCGCCGCGGTCCGGGCGGACCACGATCCGGCCGCCGGAGAGGCCCTTGCCGACGTAGTCGTTGGCGTCGCCCTCCAGGCGCAGCGTGATGCCGCGCGGCAGGAACGCGCCGAAGGACTGACCGGCCGAACCCGTGAAGGTGAGGTCGATGGTGTCGTCGGGCAGGCCCGCGCCACCGAACCGCTTGGTGACCTCGTGGCCGAGCATGGTGCCGACGGTCCGGTTGATGTTGCGGATCGCGACCTGGGCGCGGACCGGAAGGGCGGCTTCGGCGCTCGGGGCGTTCAGCGCGTCGGCGGCCAGCCGGATCAGCTCGTTGTCGAGGGCCTTGGCCAGACCGTGGTCCTGCTCGATGACCGCGTGGCGCACCGCGCCCTGGGCCAGCTCGGGCACGTGGAAGAGCGGGTCCAGGTCGAGGCCCTGGGCCTTCCAGTGCGCGACGGCCTTGGTGGTGTCGAGGAGTTCGGCGTGGCCGACGGCCTCCTCGATCGTACGGAAGCCCAGCTCGGCGAGCAGCTCGCGCACCTCCTCGGCGATGAACTCGAAGAAGTTCACGACGAATTCGGGCTTGCCGGAGAAGCGCTCGCGCAGCACCGGGTTCTGCGTGGCGATGCCGACGGGGCAGGTGTCGAGGTGGCAGACGCGCATCATGACGCAGCCGGAGACGACGAGCGGCGCGGTCGCGAAACCGAACTCCTCGGCGCCGAGCAGCGCGGCGATGATGACGTCGCGGCCGGTCTTCAGCTGGCCGTCGGTCTGGACGACGATGCGGTCGCGCAGGCCGTTGAGCAGCAGCGTCTGCTGGGTCTCGGCGAGGCCGAGCTCCCAGGGGCCGCCCGCGTGCTTGAGCGACGTCAAAGGAGACGCGCCCGTACCGCCGTCGTGGCCGGAGATCAGGACGACGTCCGCGTGCGCCTTGGAGACACCGGCGGCGACCGTGCCCACGCCGACCTCGGACACGAGCTTCACGTGGATGCGCGCGGCCGGGTTGGCGTTCTTGAGGTCGTGGATCAGCTGAGCCAGGTCCTCGATGGAGTAGATGTCGTGGTGCGGCGGCGGGGAGATCAGGCCGACGCCCGGGGTGGAGTGCCGGGTCTTGGCGACCCACGGGTAGACCTTGTGGCCGGGCAGCTGGCCGCCCTCGCCGGGCTTGGCACCCTGCGCCATCTTGATCTGGATGTCGTCCGCGTTGACCAGGTACTCGCTGGTGACGCCGAAGCGGCCGGAGGCAACCTGCTTGATCGCCGAGCGGCGCGCCGGGTCGTACAGGCGGTCCGGGTCCTCGCCGCCCTCACCCGTGTTGGACTTGGCGCCCAGCTGGTTCATCGCGATGGCGAGGGTCTCGTGGGCCTCGCTCGAGATGGATCCGTACGACATGGCGCCGGTGGAGAAGCGCTTGACGATGTCGGCGACCGACTCGACCTCGTCGATGGAGATCGACGGGCGGGCACCGGGGCCCTCGCTCTTGAAGCCGAAGAGGCCGCGGAGCGTCATCAGCCGCTCGGACTGCTCGTTCACCCGGTCGGTGTACTGCTTGAAGATGTCGTACCGGCGGTTGCGCGTGGCGTGCTGGAGGCGGAAGACCGTGTCCGGGTCGAACAGGTGCGGCTCGCCCTCGCGGCGCCACTGGTACTCGCCGCCGATGTCCAGCGCGCGGTGCGCCGGGGCGATGCCGGAGGCCGGGTACGCCTTGGCGTGGCGCGCGGCCACCTCCTTGGCGATGACATCCAGACCGGCGCCGCCGATCTTGGTGGCGGTGCCGCTGAAGTACGTACCGACGAAGTCCTCGTCGAGGCCGATGGCCTCGAAGACCTGGGCGCCGCGGTAGGAGGCGACCGTGGAGATGCCCATCTTGGACATGACCTTCAGGACGCCCTTGCCGAGCGCGTAGATCAGGTTCTTGATGGCCTGCTCGGGCTCCAGGCCGGAGAGGAAGGTGCCCGCGCGCAGCAGGTCCTCGACCGACTCCATGGCCAGGTACGGGTTGACCGCGGCCGCGCCGTAGCCGATGAGCAGGGCGACATGGTGGACCTCGCGGACGTCACCGGCCTCGATCAGCAGGCCCACCTGGGTGCGCTGCTTGGTGGCGATGAGGTGGTGGTGGACCGCGGAGGTGAGCAGCAGCGAGGGGATCGGCGCGTGCTCGGCGTCGGAGTGCCGGTCCGACAGGACGATCAGGCGGGCGCCGTTCTCTATGGCGGCGTCGGCCTCGGCGCGGATCTCCTCGATCCGCGCGGCGAGCGCCTGGCCACCGCCCGAGACCCGGTAGAGGCCCGAGAGGGTGGCGGCCTTCATGCCGGACATGTCGCCGTCGGCGTTGATGTGGACGAGCTTGGCCAGCTCGTCGTTGTCGATCACCGGGAAGGGCAGCGTGACGCTGCGGCACGACGCGGCGGTCGGCTCCAGCAGGTTGCCCTCGGGGCCGAGGGAGGACAGCAGCGAGGTGACGAGCTCCTCGCGGATGGCGTCCAGCGGCGGGTTGGTGACCTGCGCGAAGAGCTGGGTGAAGTAGTCGAAGAGCAGCCGGGGGCGCTCGGAGAGGGCCGCGATCGGGGAGTCCGTGCCCATGGAACCGAGCGGCTCGCCGCCGGTACGGGCCATCGGCGCCAGGATGATCTTCAGCTCTTCCTCGGTGTACCCGAAGGTCTGCTGGCGGCGCGTGACCGAGGCGTGGGTGTGCACGATGTGCTCGCGCTCGGGGAGGTCCTCCAGCTCGATCTCACCGGTTTCGAGCCATTCGGCGTACGGCGCCGCGCCCGCGAGGCCGGACTTGATCTCGTCGTCTTCGATGATCCGCTTCTGCGCGGTGTCGACGAGGAACATCTTGCCGGGCTGGAGGCGGCCCTTGCGGACGACCTTGGCCGGGTCGATGTCGAGGACGCCGACCTCGGAGCCGAGAACGACGAGGCCGTCGTCGGTGACCCAGTAGCGGCCCGGGCGCAGACCGTTGCGGTCGAGAACCGCGCCGACCTGGGTGCCGTCGGTGAAGGTGACGCAGGCGGGGCCGTCCCAGGGCTCCATCAGCGTGGAGTGGTACTGGTAGAAGGCGCGGCGGTCCGGGTCCATCGAGGTGTGGTTCTCCCACGCCTCGGGGATCATCATCAGCACGCTGTGCGGGAGCGAACGGCCACCGAGGTGGAGCAGCTCCAGGACCTCGTCGAAGGAGGCCGAGTCGGAGGCGTCAGGGGTGCAGATCGGGAAGATCCGCTCCAGCGCGCCCTCGCCGAAGACCCCGGAGGCCAGCTGGGACTCGCGGGCCTTCATCCAGTTGCGGTTGCCCTTGACCGTGTTGATCTCGCCGTTGTGCGCGACGAAGCGGTACGGGTGGGCGAGCGGCCAGGACGGGAAGGTGTTCGTCGAGAACCGCGAGTGGACCAGGGCGAGCGTCGAGGCGAATCGGCGGTCGGAGAGGTCCGGGAAGAAGGGCTCCAGCTGGCCGGTGGTCAGCATGCCCTTGTAGACGATGGTGCGGGCGGAGAGCGACGGGAAGTACACGCCGGCCTCGCGCTCGGCGCGCTTGCGCAGCACGAAGGCCTTGCGGTCCAGCTCGATGCCGGTGCTCCCGTTGCTCACGAAGAGCTGGGAGAACGCCGGCATGGTGGCGCGGGCGCCGTTGCCGAGCAGGTCGGGGGCGACGGGCACCTCGCGCCAGCCGAGCACGGTGAGGTGCTCCTCGGCGGCGATGGCCTCGATCCGCGCGACGGCCTGTGCGGAGTCGTCGGCGGGGAGGAAGGCGATGCCGACGGCGTACGCCCCGGCCTCGGGGAGGTCGAATCCGGCCACCTCGCGCAGGAACGCGTCGGGGACCTGGCTGAGGATGCCGGCGCCGTCACCCGAGTCGGGCTCGGAGCCGGTGGCGCCGCGGTGCTCGAGGTTCCGCAGTACGGTCAGCGCCTGCTCGACCAGCGTGTGGCTGGCCTCGCCGGTGAGGTTGGCCACGAAACCGACGCCACAGGCGTCGTGCTCGTTGCGCGGGTCGTACATGCCCTGCTGGGCGGGGCGACCGTCCATGGGCGACCAGGCGGTGGTGCTGGGGCCGGTCGCGGAGTGCGTGGATGCGGAACGCATCGGGACTCCCGTCGTCGTCGTGGCATATGCATAGCCGAGGGACGACGTTGGCCCTCTGCGAAATTTCGTGCAGGTTACATGATGACGGCAATCCCGGGAACCGGATATCGCGTTCCAGCATGCGGACAATGCACGAATGAGAAAGAGGGGACCTGCGCGGGCGAATGCGCGGGGCGGAAGTCCCGTGTGGGCTGGGCATCATTGCCCAGCCGCCTTAGCCTTCTTGCCCACCGGACACACGATCGAAACCGATCGAAACCGGCGAGTAATGAACTACTTATGCTGCTGTCTGCATAGTGTCTCATCCTCCGCGGCGGTCAGCCTACGACGCCACCGATCCACGTGCCCAGGATGTACGTCACACCCGCGGCCGCGCCACCCAGGACCAGCTGGCGCAGTCCGCTGTACCACCACGACCGCGCGGTGACCCGCGAGACGACCGCACCGCACAGGAACAGACCCACCAGGGCCAGCAGCACCGCGGGCCACAGCGCGGTCGCGCCGAGCAGGTACGGCAGGACGGGCAGCAGCGCGCCCAGCGCGAAGGCGCCGAAGGACGAGACCGCGGCGACCAGCGGCGACGGCAGGTCGTCCGGGTCGATGCCGAGCTCCTCGCGGGCGTGGATCTCCAGCGCCTGCTCCGGGTCGCGCGACAGCTGCATCGCGACCTCGCGGGCGAGGGCCGGCTCGACGCCGCGCGAGACGTACAGCTCGGCCAGCTCCTCCATCTCGTCGACGGGGTGCTTGCGCAGCTGCTGACGCTCGACGTCGAGCTCGGCGAGGACCAGCTCGCGCTGCGAGGCGACCGAGGTGTACTCGCCGGCCGCCATCGAGAAGGCGCCGGCGGCCAGGCCCGCGAGCCCGGTGATGACGATGGTCTGCGTCGCGACCGCACCGCCCGCCACACCGGTCATCAGGGCGAGGTTGGAGACGAGTCCGTCCATGGCACCGAAGACGGCCGGGCGCAGCCAGCCACCGTTGACGTCACGGTGGGTGTGGTTGTCGCGGTGGGCCTCGTGCAGCGGTGCTTCGGTGTCGATGATGGACATGTGGCTCGTCTCCCCTGTGCGTGCGAATGGGTGCGCGCGAGCACGGCACGGGTATGCCCGGGCCATGTGCAGGCACCCACTCCCCCTGAACACCTCGAAACTACGCACGATTTCTGGGCGCCGCCAGCAAGGTAGGCCGTACTTACCAGGGCTTTCGCCTCTCGGCGACCGGGTGACGGGAGGGTTGCGGGGGTGTTTCGCGGCAACCGACAAACCCGATGCCATGGCACAAATCCCCCATGGGCTCATGATGAGTTCCACCAAGTGGAGAGGCGCGCCCATGGAGCTGATCGCATCCGGTCCGCAGTCGCATCGGGACTCGCATCCGGAGGCTCTGCTGGGCAGGGCGAGGGGTGCGCTGCTCGGCCTCGCGGTGGGTGACGCGCTGGGCGCCCCCGCGGAGAACATGAAGCCGTCGGAGATCCGGGCCAAGTGGGGCCGTATCGAGGGGTTCGTGTCGGACGACCCGGCCGGTACGGACGACACCGAGTACGCGATCTTCTCGGGCCTGCTGCTGGCCCGGCACGGATCGGCGCTCACGGTCGCGCACGTCGAGCGGGCCTGGCACCACTGGATCGCGGACCTGGACGAGGGCCCCTTCCGGGGTGCGGGCTTCTCGGAGCGCGGCACCCTGGAGAACCTGCGGCGGGGGCTCGCCGCGCCGATCTCCGCGCAGCACCGGCACGCGTGGTCGGACGGGCTGGCCATGCGGGCCGCGCCCTTCGGGGTGTTCGCGGCCGGACGCCCGGCCGAGGCGGCCCGGCTCGTCGCGATCGACGGCTCGGTCAGCCACGACGGCGAGGGCATCTACGGCGGCCAGGCCGTCGCGGCGGGCGTGGCGGCGGCCATGGCGGGCGGCTCCCCCGCCTCGGTGGTCTCCGCGGCCCTGTCCGTCATCCCCTCGGACTCCTGGACGGCCCGCTCCCTGCGCCGGGCCGTGACCGCCGCCCCGCGCGGCGAACGGGCCGTGCGCTCCGCGGTGGTGATCGGCGGCTACCCGTGGACGGACCTGGCGCCGGAGGCGGTGGGCCTGGCGTTCGGCGCCTTCGCCTCGTGCGGCGGTGACTTCACCGGCTCCGTCCTGACCGCCGTCAACATGGGCCGCGACGCCGACACCACGGCCGCCGTCGCGGGAGCCCTCGCCGGCGCCCTCTCGGGAGCCGCCGCCATCCCCGCCGCGTGGTCCTCGGTGATCGGCCCGGTCCGGGGCAGCTGCCTGCCCTCGATGCGGGGCCACCACGTCCTGGACATCGCGGACCTCCTCACCCCGGAAACCGAGCCCGCCAGATGACCCCACCACCACCGTCGCTGCCGCCGAGCGCGGTTCCTGTTCCGGGGACCGGGGGCACGCCCACCGAGGCGGCCCCGGGCCCTGGGGGTGCGCCCGCCGAGGCGGCTTCGCGCGCTGGGGGTGCGCCCACTGAGGCAGCTCCCACGGGCGCTCCCACGGCTCCGACCCCGGCCTCGGACCCGATCTCGGACCGGGAACCCGCTCCCGCGCCCCGGGCCCGGGTCGCGGGGGGCGCGACCGGCGGCCCGGGAGCCGGGCCTCACCCCGGCCCGGCGCTCGACCCGGGGCTCGACCTCGCCGTCGTGGAGCGGCTGGGAGCGGGCCCGGAGCTCGTCCTCACCGTCGCCGAGCGGCCGGGCACGGGCCCGGAGCTCGTCCTCACCGTCACGGAGCCGCCGGGCGCGGGGCAGGGGCTCGTACTCACCGTCGCCGAGCGGCCGGGCACGGGCCCGGGGCTCGACCTCGCCGTCACGGAGCCGCCGGGCACGGGGCAGGGGCTCGGCCTCACCGTCGTGGAACCGTCGGGCACGTGCCCCGGGCTCGACCTCCCTGCTGCGGAACCGTTGGGCACGGGCCCGGGGCTCTACCCCGCCGCCGCGGAGGCGCCAGGAACCGGGCCGAGAGCCGGGCATCCGGCGGACGACGGCCCCCGAGGGGGCACCGGTCCGGGACCGGCCGTCCGCGCGGGAGCCGCTCCCGTAGGCCCCGGCCCGAACCTCAACCTCGCCGTCACGAAGCGGCTGGGCCCGGGGCCGGGAGCGCGCCCGGGGCTCGACCTCACCGTCGCGGAGCCACCGGGGGCCGGGACTCCGGCGGACGGCGGTCCCGGCGCTGGCACCGGTCCCGGGCTCTACCTCGCCGTCGCGGAACCGTCGGGCGCGGGCCCGGGGCCGGTCTTCGCCGTCGCGGAGCTGCCGGGAGCCGGGCCGGGAGCGGGGGCTCCGGCGGACGACGGTCCCCGCGCGGGCTCCGATACGCGACCAGGTGCCGTCGCCGCGGCCCCCGATGGCGCGCGTCCCCCAGGGGCGGGCCTTCACCCCGGGGCGCCGGCCCCGGCAGCCCCGGAACCGGCTCCCTGTTCCGGAGCTGCGGAACCGGCCCACGCCCACCCCTCGGGCACCTGCCTGGAACCGGCCCCGGCGGATGGTGGTCCACACGTCCCGGCCGACGCGGTGGCCACCCCGGGCGCCGACCGGGCTCAGAGACCCGGGCCACCGGCACCGGCACCGGCCGACGCGCGCCCCGCGGTGGCCCGCTCCGGGGGCGGGGACCAGGCCCCGACCGTTGGCCAGCCCCGGACCGAGGCCCCGCCCGGCGGTGCTGCTCCCGCGCGCGCGGGAGACCGTACGCCCGGGGCCGCGGGCACCTCAGCGACCGGATCCGGGGCGGAAACCGGTCCCTTGGCCGTCGCCGGATCCGGGCCGGCATCCGGCCCCTTGCCCGAAGCCGGGGCCAGACCCGGAAACGGCCCCCTGGCCCAAGCCGAGGCCGGCCCCGGGGCCACCGCCCTCGTGCACGGGACCGAGGTCGTGGCGTGGCCCCCCACGGACGCCACCGCCTCGGCGCCCCAAGCCGAGGCCGACCCCCAGGGCCCAGCGAAAGCCACACCCCTCATGCCCCGGGCCGACCCCGAAGCCGACACCCAGGGCCCCACGCAAGCCACAACCCTCGCGCCCCGGGCCGACACCCAGGGCCCCGCACAAGCCACACCCCTCATGCCCCGAGCCGACGCCAAGGCCTGGCACCCAGCAGCCTGGTCCGAGGCCATGACCCAGGGCCCAGCGAAAGCCACAGCCCCCGTACCCCGGGCCGACCCCGAAGCCGAGGCCCAGGCCCCCACGCAAGCCACACCCCTCATGCCCCGGGCCGAGGCCCAGGCCCCCACGCAAGCCACACCCCTCATGCCCCGGGCCGAGGCCCAGGCCCCCGTGCAAGCCGCAGCCCTCGTCCCCCGGGCCGACGCCCGGGCCTGCCCCCCGGCCGCCCGGGGCGAGGTCGAGAGGCGGGGCCGGGCGGAGGCCGCCGAAGGGGCCGGGGCCGAGCCGCCTGGCAGGGACGGGGCGCGGCGGATCGAGGGGCTGCTCCTCGGGCTGGCCGCGGGCGACGCGGCCGGGTGGCCCGCAGCCCGGCACCGAGCGATCCGCATGCCCGAATGGACCCGCCGCCTCACCCGCGAACTGGACACCTTCGCCGAGCAGAACGCCACCACCACCCTCCCCGTCCCCATCGCCCTCAACCAGCCCCCCGAACCCCTGCGCCTCGGCCCGAGCGACGACGCCGAGTGGGCGGCCTTCGCCGCCGAGTCCGTGCTCACCGCCGCCGGCGCCCTGCTCAGCGACCTGAGCCGGTCCCGCCGGATGCGGGCCGCGATCGACCTGGCCTGGAACGCCCTGGCCAGCGAGGTCGCGGCGGCCGCCGAGCGGGCCCCCGAGGTCGAGTCGGCCGTACTGCCCCTGCGCGCGCGGATCTCCGTACGCGCGGGCCTCGGCAATCTCGCCGCCGGCCTGCGCCCGCCCGCCACCGGCCACGACAACCCGCACTACTTCGACGACGCCGCCTGCATCCGCGCCTGCGTCCTCGCGGTCGTCCACCCCGGGGACCCGGCGGCGGCCGCCGACCTCGCCGAGTTCGACGCCCGCTACACCCAGGACGGCGACGGCGTCCACGGCGCCCGCGCCATGGCCGCCGCCATCGCCACCGCCCTCGCGGGCGCGGGCACCGACGCCGCCGTGGACGCCGCGCTAGGACAGCTGCCCGCCTCCACCGAGATCGGCCGCAACGCCCGGCACGCCGTCGGACTCGCCCGCGCGAACCCCGACGGCGGCGCCTTCGCCATCGTGCCGCTGCTGGAACACCAGATCGTGGACCACGTCTACAGCTACGGCATCGCCGCCGCCGAGACCGTCCCCGTCGCCCTCGCCCTCGCCACGGCCGCCCGCGGCCGCATCGCAGAAGCGGTACCGGCGGCCGCCTGCCTGTCCCGGGTCGCGGACTCGGCCCCCGCCCTCGCGGGGGCGCTGACCGGCGCGCTCGGCGGCGGCGACTCGATCACCTCGGCCTGGCGGGACGCCTGCCGCACCCTGTCCGGCTGCGCGCTGCCCCGCCTCGCCGGTACCGACCTCGTGGAACTCGCCGCCCTGCTCGCGCGGACGGAACTCACCTCACCCAAGACCCAGGGGATGATTCGGACATGACGCAGCCACAGACGCGGACCCGGGCCATGCCCGTGTCCCTGACGCTGGAGGACCGGGCGGCCGGCTGCCTGGTCGGCGCCGCCGTGGGGGACGCGCTCGGCGGCCCGGTGGAGGGCTGGTCCCCGGACCAGATCGTGGAACGGCACGGTGGCCGGGTGCACGGCATCGTCGGCCCCTGGTACGAGGACTGGCGCACCGCGCGCCCGATCGCGCCGTACCACAAGGGCGACGGCCACGTCACGGACGACACCTTGATGTCGCATGCGCTGGTGCGCGTCTACGAGGCGGTACGCGACCACCTGGACGCCTACGCGGTCGCCGACCACCTCGTCCCCGACCTCATGTCGCGGCCGCGCTGGATCCCCGAACTGGAGGCGGAGGCCCTGCCCCTGCAGCGGATCTTCCTCGCCGAGAAGTGGATCGTGGCCCGGCTCCACTACGGGCACGTGGACCCGCGCGAGGCCGGCAGCGGCAACATCGTCAACTGCGGGGCCGCGATGTACATGGCGCCGGTCGGCATCGTCAACGCGGGCAATCCGGCGGGCGCGTACGCGGAGGCGCTGGACATCGCGGGTGCCCACCAGTCCTCGTACGGGCGCGAGGCCGCCGGGGTGTTCGCGGCGGCGGTCGCGGCGGCCTGCGTGCCGGGGGCGGACGCCGCCTCGGTGGTCGCCGCGGCGCTCACCCTGGCCAAGGACGGCACCCGGGCCGCGATCGAGGCGGTGGCCGAAACCGCGTCCCTGCACCGGGACTTCGAGTCGGCGCTCGCGCCGCTGCGGGCGGCGGTGGCCCCGTACGACTCGGTCGGCCCGGACTACCGCGCGCCCTCGCTCGGCGCCCGGCGGCCGTCCCGGCTGCACGCGATCGAGGAACTGCCGGTGGCGCTGGGGATGTTGCTGGTCGCGGAGGGGCGGTACGAGGCCGCCGTGCTCGGGGCCGTCAACTACGGGCGGGACTGCGACTCCATCGCCACGATGGCCGGGGCGCTGGCCGGAGCCCTCGGCGGCGAGGCCGCGGTGCCGCGGCCCTGGGCGGAGGAGGTCGCGCGGGCCAGCCGCCTGGACCTGCACGCCCCGGCGGCGGCCCTGGCCCAGGTCGCCCGCGAGGTCTTCACCCTGGACCGCACCCGCCGCGCCACCCACGAGTCGGCCTTCACCCAACTCACCACCCCCCGATGACCCCACCCCCCACCCCACTCCGGACCCCGCCCACCGGGCCGGACGCGACCCCGGCCCCCGCCCCCGGCCGGGGCGCGGCCGCAGGGCCGGATACGCGCTCCCCCGCAACCCCGCCCGCGGAGCCGAGCACGGCCGCAGTGCCAGGCGCGGTCCCCACCCCGGCCTCGCCCGCACCCCCACCCGCAGCGCCACGCGCGGCCCCGGCCCCCGCCCACGACCCGGGCGCAGCCGTGGCCCCGAGCACGCACCCGGCCCCCGCCGACGGCCCGCGCACGCTCGCGGCCTCGCGCCCCGGCGCGGTACGGGGCCCGACCCCGGCCTCGCCTCCGGCCGGGGCGGCGGGATCGGGGGCCATCCCGGACCCGACTCACGCCTCGGCCCCCGGCACCTGTCCCCCGCCCCCGGGGCCTACGGCGGCGTGCGGGGCCGGGTCCGTCCGGTTGACCTGGGCGCAGCCCGAGGATCTGGTCGGGCACGAGCTGCGCCAGGCCGAGGAGGACGGGCGGGGCCCGGCCGCGGAGCCGGTGCGGCGCGCCTGGCTGGCGGCGGGCGGACACCCGGCCCCCGACCGGGCCGGAGCCTCCGCCACCCCCGCCCCGCCGGACCTCCGCGCCCTCGCCGACCGCCTCCTGACCGAACTGGCCGCCCTCCCCCGCCCCTTGTCGGCGAACGAGCCGGAATCCTGGCCCGCCATCACCGCCACCTGGGCCCCCCACGGCCCCGAACCCCGCCCCGCTGTCGAACCCGCCCCCGGACCCACGACGGCCCCGCGCCCCGCAGCCGCGCCCGGCCCAAGCCCCGCACCCCGGGCCGCGTGCGCCCCCGACCCCGCAGCCGCCCCCCGGCCCCACCCCCCGGCACCGCCGGAGCCCCCGGCCCCAGCCGAGGCGGCCCAGGCACCCCCCGACCCCCGCCTCGCGCGGCTCGAGGCCGCTTGGCTGGGGCGGGCCGTGGGGTGTGTGCTCGGGAAGCCCGTCGAGAAGCTGCCGCTCGACGGGATCCGGGCGCTGGCCCGGGCCGCCGGGAACTGGCCGCTGGACGACTGGTTCACCGCCGAGGGCGTCCCCGCCGAGCTGCTCGCCGCGTACCCCTGGAACCGCCGCTCCGCGCCCACCTCCCTCGCCGAGAACATCGACGGCACCCCCGAGGACGACGACCTCAACTACCCCCTGCTCAACCTGCTCCTGCTCCAGCGCCACGGCAAACGCTTCACCACCGCCGACGTCGCCCGGCTCTGGCTCGACGAGCTGCCCGCCGGGCGGACCTTCACCGCCGAGCGGGCCGCGTACCGCAATCTGCTGCTCGGCCTGGAGCCCCCCGAGACGGCCACCCACCACAACCCGTTCCGCGAGTGGATCGGCGCCCTCATCCGCGCCGACGTCCACGGCTGGACCAACCCGGGCGACCCGGCCGCCGCCGCGGCCCAGGCCTACCGGGACGCGGCCCTCACCCACACCGGCAACGGCGTCTACGCCGCCCTGTTCATCGCCGCCGCCACCGCCGCCGCGGCCTCCGGCGGAGCCGACGTGCACGGCGCCCTCGCCGCCGGACTGGCCGTCGTACCCCCGCGCTCCCGCCTCGCCGAGGCGGTCCGCTTCGCCGTACGGGAAGCGGCGGCGCACCCCCGCTTCGACGACGTGGTCGACTTGCTGCACCACCGCTACGGCCACTACCACTGGGTGCACGCCGTCCCCAACACCGCCCTGATCACCGCGGCCCTCACCCACGCCGACGGCGACTTCACCCACTCCATCTGCCGCGCCGTGTCCGGCGGTTGGGACACCGATTCCAACGGCGCGACCGCCGGCGCGCTCGCCGGTCTCCTCGCCGGCTCCCCCGACCGGCTCCCGCACCGCTGGACCGCCCCCCTCAAGAACCGGCTCGCGACCAGCGTCCCCGGCTTCGACGGCATCGGTTTCGACGCCCTCGCCCACCTCACCGCACAGGAGGCAGCACCCTCATGACGGCCATCGCCGTGCTCGGCAGCACCAACATGGACCTCGTCGCCTACGTCCCCAAGGCCCCCCGCCTCGGGGAGACCGTCACCGGCCGCGAGTTCCGCACCGTCCCCGGCGGCAAGGGCGCCAACCAGGCCGTCGCGGCCGCCCGCAGCGGCGGGGAGGTGACGATGATCGGGGCGGTCGGCGCGGACGCGTTCGGCGTACGGCTGCGCTCCGCGCTCTCGGCCGCCGGGGTCGAGACGGCCGCGCTGCGCACCGTCGAGGGCGCCAGCGGCACCGCGCACATCACCGTGGACGACGAGGGCGGCAACTCGATCATCGTGATCCCGGGCGCCAACGCCCGCGTCACCGGCCTGGAGGCGGGCGACGAGTCCCGGATCGCCGCCTGCGACTCCCTCCTCCTCCAGCTCGAACTACCGCTGCCCGCCGTCCTGGCGGGCGCCCGAGCCGCCCGCGCGCACGGGGTGCGTACGATCCTCACGCCCGCCCCGGCCCAGCCCCTGCCCGCCGAACTCCTCGCCGCCACCGACCTGTTGGTGCCCAACGAGCACGAGGCGGCCGCCCTTACCGGCCAGACCGACCCGCTGCGGGCCGCCGATGCGCTGCTGCACGACGTACCCGCGGTGGTGATCACGCTCGGCGCGGCCGGGGCGCTGCACGCGGCGCGCGGGCAGGCGCCGTACACCGTGCCCGCGCCCCGGGTCCGGCCCGTGGACACCACCGCGGCCGGGGACACCTTCGTCGGGGCACTCGCCGTGGCGCTCGGCGAGGGACGCACCATGCGTGCGGCCCTGGCCTGGGCCTCGGCGGCGGCCGCGCTGTCCGTGCAGCGGGCCGGGGCCCAGGACTCGATGCCGTCGCGCGCCGAGACGGACGCCTTCGCGGGCACCGGACCCCGGCCGTGAACGCGCACGCCGGCACGAACGCCAACGCTGACGCGAACGCCGACGTGAACGCGAACGCCAGCGCGAACGTGGACAGGGACGTGGACGTGACCTCGCCCGGGCCCGAGCCCGGACCCGCTCCCGAGCCCGGACCCGCCCCCGGGTCCAGGCTCCGGCCCGCGGCCCCCGCCAGGACCGGCGGCCCCCTCGCCGGGCTGCGCGTCCTCGACCTCGCCACCCTCTTCGCCGGACCGCTCGCCGCCACCCTGCTCGGCGACTTCGGCGCCGACGTGCTCAAGGTCGAGCACCCGCGCCGCCCCGACCCCTCCCGCGGGCACGGCCCGGCCAAGGACGGCATCGGGCTGTGGTGGAAGCTGCTGGGCCGCAACAAGCGGACGATGACCCTCGACCTGTCCACGCCCGGCGGCCGGGAAGTGCTGCTGCGGCTCGCCGCCGCGTCGGACGTGATCATCGAGAACTTCCGTCCCGGCACCCTGGAGAAGTGGGGGCTGGGCTGGCCCGAGCTGTCCGCCGTGAACCCCCGGCTGGTGCTGACGCGGGTGACCGGCTTCGGCCAGTTCGGCCCGTACGCCCACCGGCCGGGCTTCGGCACCCTCGCCGAGGCCATGAGCGGCTTCGCCGCCATGACCGGGGAGCCCGACGGACCGCCGACCCTGCCGCCCTTCGGGCTCGCGGACTCCATCGCCGCGCTGACCACCGCGTACGCCGTGATGGCCGCCCTCGCGGGCCGCGACCGCACCGGCCGGGGGCAGGTCGTGGACCTGGCCATCATCGAGCCGATCCTGACCGTCCTCGGCCCGCATCCGCTCTGGTACGACCAGCTCGGCTACGTACAGCCGCGCACCGGCAACCGGTCCACGAACAACGCACCGCGCAACACCTACCGCAGCGCGGACGGCCGCTGGCTCGCCGTCTCCACCTCGGCCCAGTCGATCGCGGAGCGCGTGATGCGGCTGGTCGGGCGGCCGGACCTGATCGAGGAGCCGTGGTTCACGACGGGCTCGGGGCGGGCCGCGCACGCGCCCGTGCTGGACGAGGCGGTCGGCTCCTGGATCGCCCGGCACAAGGCGGACGAGGTGGTCGCGGCCTTCGAGGAGGCGCAGGCCGCGGTCGCGCCGGTCCACGACGTACGGGACGTGATGACCGATCCGCAGTACGCGGCCCTGGACACGCTCACCGAGGTGGACGATCCGGATCTGGGCCCGCTGCGCATGCAGAACGTCCTCTTCCGGCTCTCCGAGACGCCGGGGTCGATCCGCTGGGCGGGCCGCGCGCACGGCGCGGACACCGAGGCGGTGCTGGCCGAACTGGGCTTGTCCGGAGCGGAGATCGACGTCCTGCGGACCGAGGGAGCGCTGTGATCCTGACCTGGCTGTACGTACCCGGGGACCGCCCGGAGGTGGTCGCGAAGGCGCTCCGCTCCGGCGCGGACGCGGTGATCGTGGATCTGGAGGACGCCGTACCGGTCTCCCGCAAGGAGTACGCCCGCGCGGCGACGGCGGAGCTGCTCCGGGACCGGCCGCAGGCGCCGGTGTTCGTCCGGGTGAACGCCCTGGACACGCCCTGGGCGGGGGCCGACCTCACCGCGCTGTCCGGGCTGTGCGGCCTCTCGGGGCTGCGGCTGCCCAAGATCAGCGCGCCCGAACAGATCGGCGCGGTCGCGGACCGGACCGGCGGGGTGGCGCTGTACGCGCTGCTGGAGTCGGCGCTGGGCGTGGAGCGCGCGTACGAGATCGCCCGCGCCCACCCCGCCCTGCGCGGGCTCTCCCTCGGCGAGTCGGACCTGCGGGCGGACCTCGGTGTGAGCGCGGACGCGGGACTCGACTGGCCGCGCTCCCGGGTGGTGGTGGCGGCCCGGGCGGCCGGGCTGGCGCCCCCGCCGCAGTCCGTGTTCCCGGACATCCGCGACCTGGAGGCGCTGGCCGAGTCCTGCGTCCGGGGCCGGGCGCTCGGGTTCCTGGGCCGGGCCGCGATCCACCCGCGCCAGCTCCCGGTGATCGAGCGGGCCTACCTGCCCTGCGCGGCGGAGGTGGAGGCGGCCGAGCAGATCGTGGTGGCGGCGCGGCGCGCCCCGGGCGCCCAGGCCCTCCCGGACGGCCGCTTCGTGGATCCGGCGGTGCTGGCGGGGGCGGAGCAGATCATGGCCCTGTCCCGGCGGGAGTCCCGGGTGCTGTCCTGATCCCACGTGCGAGTGCTCCGCCGGATCGGGATCCGGCGGAGCACGGTGACGCGGGTGAGCCTGTGGCTCAGGAGCGGGTCAGAGCTTCTTGACCCCGGGCTTCGCGTCCTCGGCCTTGTCCTCGGCCTGGGCGTCGTCCTTGGCGTTGTCCTCGGCCTTGGCGTTGTCCTCGGCCTTCGCCATGTCCACAGGCTCCGTCGTGTCCACAGGCTCCGTCGTGCCCGCGGACGCCGTCGTGGCCCCGGACGCCGTCTTGGCCTCGATCTCAGCTTTGCCCTCGGGCCCGGCCTTGTCCTCAGGGGTGGTGCGGACCGGCTCCACGATCTCCTCGCGGCCCGGGCGCAGCCGCGCCGACAGGATCAGGTAGGTCACGGCGGCGATGAAGACCACGATGGCCGTCCACACGTTGAGCCGCAGGCCCAGCACGTGGTGCGCCTCGTCGACCCGCATGTACTCGATCCAGCTGCGGCCCACGCAGTACGCGGCGACGTAGAGCGCGAAGGCCCGGCCGTGTCCCAGCGTGAAGCGGCGGTCGGCCCAGATCACCAGGGCGGCGACACCGAGGCACCACAGCGACTCGTACAGGAAAGTCGGGTGGTAGGTGCCCGCGACCCGGTTCGGGCCGTCGCTGATCTTCAGCGCCCACGGCAGGTCGGTGGCGCGGCCGTACAGCTCCTGGTTGAACCAGTTGCCCCAGCGGCCGAAGGCCTGGGCCACCGCGATACCGGGCGCCAGCGCGTCCGCCCAGGCCGGCAGCGGGATGCCGCGCAGGCGGCAGCCGATCCAGGCACCGACCGCGCCCAGCGCGATCGCACCCCAGATGCCGAGGCCGCCTTCCCAGATCTTGAAGGCGTCGACCCAGTTGCGGCCCTCGCCGAAGTAGAGCTGGTAGTCGGTGATCACGTGGTAGAGGCGTCCGCCGACCAGGCCGAACGGAACCGCCCACACGGCGATGTCCGCCACCGTGCCGGGCTGGCCGCCGCGCGCTACCCAGCGCTTGTTGCCGAGCCAGACGGCGACGAAGACGCCGATGATGATGCAGAACGCGTAGCCGCGCAGCGGAATCGGTCCGAGATGGACGACACCGGTCGACGGGCTTGGGATGTAGGCAAGTTCCATGGCAACCCAGACGCTACCTTGCCGGGCGGTGGGCACCGCAACCCGCCCGGCAAGCTGCCGTCAAATCGACACCTGCCGATCATCCGGCGGGCACGGACCCCGGAAGCCATGGCCCGCACGGTCGGCCACAGGACCAGCCCCCGGGCCGGCCCCGGGACCAGCCCCCGGGCCGGCCCCGGGGGGCGACCCCCTCGGCCGCCCCCGAAGTCAGCCCGCGCTGCCGACCCGCCGGCTCACCCCTTGGCACCCGCCGAATTCCGCGCCGAGGGTCGCGCCGACGCCCCCGCTGACGCCCCCGCCGAGGGCCGCGCCGAGACGCCTGGCGAAGCCTCCGCCGAGGCCCCGTCGGACGGCTCCGCCGGGGCGCCCGCCCCGGCGGCCGCGGTGACCTTCGCCTTGAGCTTCTCCGGGGTGAGCGGATTGGCCTGGTCGGCGAAGATGTCCTTGCCGTCGAGCAGGATCGTGGGTGTCCCGCGGAATTTCTCCGCCTTGAACGCCGCATGCGACTTGGCGACCCAGCTGTTGTGGGTCCCGTTCTCGACGCACTGGCGGAAGGCGGGGGTGTCGAGGCCGTCCACCTTGCCCGCCAGCTCGATCAGCCTGGCGTTCTTGCCGTAGGCGTCGTCGACTTCCTTCGGCTGGTTCTCGAAGAGGACGTCGTGGTACGCGGGGAACTTCCCCGCGTCCTGGGCGCAGGCCGCCGCATTGGCGCCCTTCTGGGAGCCGCTGCCGCCCATGTTGCCGTCGATCAGGGTGACGAGGTGGTACTCGACCTTGAGCTGCCCCTTCGCCACCAGGTCGTGGACCGTGGCGCGGTAGGAGTCCTCGAAGGCCTTGCACGCCGGGCAGCGGAAGTCCTCCCAGACGGTCAGGGTCGACTTGGCGGAGTCCTTGCCGGTCTGGATCGCGAGGGCGTCCTTACCCGTCGCGCCCGACGGGGCCACGACCGGGCCGGCCTTGTCCTTGGCCGAACCGCTCTTGCCGGCATTGGCCGCGAGCAGACCGACGACGGCCGCGAGGCCGAGCACGCCGACGACCGCGGCGGACACCACCATGGTCCGTCGGCGCTTGTCCTTGGTCTTCTGCCGCTCGCGCTCCACCAGGAGTCGCTCGCGGGCGGTTCGTTTCGCATCGCGGTTCACACCGTCGTTCTTGTCGCTCACGTCCCGCCAAACGAAGCGGGGAGGCACTCTCGTGCCTCCCCGCTCCCACTTCCACTCGAACGGGCTACAGAACCCCCGCCCGGGAACAGTCGTGCGTCAGCTCCGGCGTACGCCTGCCGCAAGCTCGGCCGCCAGCGCGCGGACGGCCTCCAGGCCGGCCGGCAGGTCCGGGGCGTCCAGGAGGAGCTTGACGAAGGCCGAGCCGACGATCACGCCGTCCGCGAAGACCGCGACTTCCTTGGCCTGCGCGGCGTTGGAGACGCCCAGCCCGACACAGACCGGGAGGTCGGTGGTCTTGCGGGTACGGGCCACCAGGTCCTGGGCCTGCTCACCGACCGAGACCCGGGTCCCGGTGACGCCCATCAGCGAGGCGGCGTACACGAAGCCGGAACCGGCCGCCGTGATCGTGGCGAGCCGCTCGTCCTTGCTCGAGGGAGCGACGACGAACACGGTCGCCAGACCGTGCTTGTCGGCGTGCTCACGCCACAGCGCCGACTCCTGCACCGGCAGGTCCGGCAGGATGCAGCCCGCGCCGCCCGCCGCCGCCAGCTCGGCCGTGAACCGCTCCACGCCGTACCGGTCGATCGGATTCCAGTACGTCATGACCAGCACCGGCGCGCCGGTCGCCTCGTGCGCCTCCCGGACCGTGCGCAGGACGTCGGCGATCTTCACACCGCCGCGCAGGGCGATGTCATCGGCGGTCTGGATCACCGGCCCGTCCAGGACCGGGTCACTGTGCGGCAGCCCGACCTCGACCACGTCCGCACCGCCCGCGATGACGGCCTTGACCGCCTCGATCCCGCCGTCCACCGTCGGGAAACCCGCCGGGAGGTAGGCGACGAGCGCCGCCCGGTCTTCCGCCTTCGCCTTCGCGAGGGTCTCGCTCAGCAGCCCGATGTTGCCCTGACCCGCAGTCGTGGTGCTCACTTGCTCTCCCCCTCGGTGCCGTCGTAGAGGCCGAAGTAGCGGGCCGCCGTGTCCATGTCCTTGTCACCGCGACCGGACAGATTGACGATGATCAGACCGTCCTTGCCCAGCTCCTTGCCCAGCTCCAGCGCACCCGCCAGGGCGTGCGCCGACTCGATCGCCGGGATGATGCCCTCCGTGCGCGACAGGAGCCGCAGAGCCTGCATCGCCTGGTCGTCGGTCACCGCCCGGTACTCGCCCCGGCCCGAATCCTTCAAGAACGCGTGCTCCGGACCGATACCCGGGTAATCCAGACCCGCCGAGATCGAATACGGCTCGGTGATCTGACCCTCCTCGTCCTGGAGGACGTAGGAGCGGGAACCGTGCAGGATCCCCGGCTCACCCGCGCTCAGCGTCGCCGCGTGCTCACCCGTCTCGATGCCATGCCCCGCCGGCTCGAAGCCCACCAGACGCACCCCCGCATCCGGGATGAACGCGTGGAACAAGCCGATCGCGTTCGAACCGCCACCCACACACGCCGCCACCGCGTCCGGCAGACGCCCCGCGCGCTCCAGGATCTGGCGGCGGGCCTCCACACCGATCACCCGGTGGAAGTCACGCACCATCGCCGGGAACGGATGCGGACCCGCGACCGTACCGAACAGGTAATGCGTACGGTCGACGTTCGCGACCCAGTCACGGAACGCCTCATTGATCGCGTCCTTCAACGTCCGCGAACCCGACTTCACCGCGATGACCTCGGCACCCAGCATCCGCATCCGCGCCACATTCAGCGCCTGCCGCTCGGTGTCGATCTCACCCATGTAGACCGTGCACTCCAGGCCGAACAACGCACACGCCGTCGCCGTCGCCACACCGTGCTGACCCGCACCCGTCTCCGCGATCACCCGCGTCTTGCCCATGCGCTTGGTCAGCAACGCCTGACCCAGCACATTGTTGATCTTGTGCGAACCCGTGTGGTTCAGATCCTCACGCTTGAGATACACCGTCGCCCCGCCCGCGTGCTCCGCGAACCGCGGCACCTCCGTCAGCGCACTGGGACGACCCGTGTAATTCACCAGCAGGTCGTTCAGCTCCGCCGCGAACGCCGGGTCGACCTTCGCCTTCTCATACTCGGCAGCGACCTCATCCACCGCGGCGACCAACGCCTCGGGAATGAACTTGCCACCGAAATCACCGAAATATCCCTCGGCGTTGGGGACGGAACCCTCGGGGTCCGGAACGAAGAACTCACTGGACGGCATGCCAGTACTCCTACGGAAGCAATCGGGATGGATGACCGTATTGCGCCGGAGGCCCCACGCGGGCGTCCGGCTCCAGCGCGGCCGTGACAGGCGGCGGGGAGTCCGGATCGGGGCGTGGGACGGCTAGGACGCGGCTCCGCGACGCCATCGCATGCCGTTGACCTGGCCGGGCTCGGCCCCGATCACGTACCGGACCCGCCGCCCGCGCACGCGCCGGGCAGGGGCGCGGCAGCCGCGGGGGCGGCAGCCGCGCGCCAGGGGCGCGTGGGCCGACGGCACGCCGGCCAGGCCGGGAAGGCCTGGGCGGGTGCGGACGGCACGGGCGGACGGGATCACGGCGGGGTCAGCTCCGCCCGTGACGCAGGGCGGGGTGGGCGCCGGCGGCGACCAGGTCGGCCACGGCGGCCTTCGGGTCACGGCCGGTGACGAGGGATTCGCCCACGAGGACGGCGTCGGCGCCCTCGTTCGCGTAGGCGATGAGGTCGTGCGGTCCGCGGATGCCGGACTCGGCGACCTTCACGATGTGGGCCGGGATCTCGGGGACGACCCGCTCGAAGGTCGAGCGGTCCACCTTGAGGTCCTTGAGGTTTCGCGCGTTGACGCCGATGATCTTGGCGCCGGCGGCGACCGCGCGCTCGGCTTCCTCCTCGTCGTGGACCTCGACGAGCGGGGTGAGACCGATGGACTCGGCCCGCTCGATGAGGGAGACCAGGGCCTCCTGGTCCAGGGCCGCGACGATCAGCAGCACGAGGTCGGCGCCGTAGGCGCGGGCCTCCCACAGCTGGTACGCGGTGACGATGAAGTCCTTGCGCAGGATGGGAACGTCCACCCGTGCGCGGACGGCTTCCAGGTCCGCGAGCGAACCGCCGAAGCGGCGCTCCTCGGTCAGGACGGAGATGACGGCGGCGCCGCCCGCCTCGTAATCGGCGGCCAGGCCGGCCGGGTCCGCGATCGCGGCGAGCGCACCCTTGGACGGGCTGGAGCGCTTCACCTCGCAGATCACCTTGACGCCCTCGCCACGAAGGGCGGCGACGCCGTCCTTGGCCTGGGGCGCCTTGGCGGCACGCTCCTTGAGCTCGTCGAGGCTGACGCGCGACTGCCGTTCGGCAAGGTCGGCGCGGACCCCTTCGATGATCTCGTCGAGCACACTCACGCGAGCGGCCCCCTTCCGGGTCGGTCGACTTGGTTCAAGGTCAGCAATCAAATGGTATCCGCAGGAGGCCTTGACCTCTGCACACGGCCGAAGACGTCCCAGGGACTGGACATTCGGAATCTGATCTTCAAACGGGCGCCGTACGGGCCTCAGGGAGCCAGCGCCGACCCGAAGGGCAGGTTCCGGACAACGGCGAAAATCAGTGCCGCGGTCCCGAGCCCCCACCAGTACAGCGGCTTGAGGGCCAGACGCGGGGTCGGCCCGCCGCGGTAGGCGCGAATCAGCCACAGGATCATGAATCCCGCGAAGACGAAGTACCCGGTCACCGCCATGGCATTTGCGCCGAGAGCAGTGAGCAGATCGCCGTGGGCGAACGCGTGGGCGCTGCGCAGGCCGCCGCAGCCGGGGCACAGGATCCCGGTCAGCCGGAACAGCGGGCAGACCGGGTAGTGGCCGGGTTCGTACGGGTCCACGGTGGCGACGTACCCCAGGGCCGAGGCAGCCACGGCGAGCGTGAGCGCCGGCGCGGCCAGCCGCCGGGCCCGGGTGGGGGCGGCGGGCGGGAACCCGGGCGGGGCGACCGGCGCCGGGGTGGCGGGGGTGCGTGAGGCGTCCACCCGCTGATTGTGGCCGGTCATGACAAAAGGCGCAGCCCGACAGGGCCACGCCTTTCGAATCCGCTTCCGGACATCAGGCCTTCGCGGCCTTGGCGGCGGCGATGACCTTGGCGAGGTCCTCGTGGACGGGCTTCGGCGCGCCCATGCCCGCCGCCTTCATCGCCATGCCCACGACTCCGCCGAGCGCCACGACGACCAGTCCGGCGATGAAGCCGATCGGGTTCGCCAGCACCATGAACGCGCCGGAGATGCAGAAACCGATGAAGGCGATGATGACACCGGTCCAGGCGGCCGGGGTGTGTCCGTGGTCTGTGCCCGCCATGAGTTGCTCCTCGTTGCTCTGCCGGGCGCGTCTGTTATCGACCGCCCGGACGTCATTGCCATCATTGTCCCGCACCCCGGATGCCCTTCGCGCCCGGGGGGTGAGCAGGCTTTCAGCGCCCGCTCGTGGGGTCCTCGCCCCGGTCCAGCGCCTTCCACAGGTCCTCGGGCCGGTCGGGGTCCACCGTCGGCGCCTTGCGGGGCCGCGGCGTCCCGTCGCGCTCGTAGCGGCCGCCCATCGCGGGCCAGCCGCGGCCGAAGCGCAGGGCCAGCAGCCCGGCGGCCAGGATGAGCAGGGCGCCCGCCGCCGTCACGTACGGCCAGGCCGTATGCGTGAGCGCGGCCGCGTGGGCCGCGGTGTCCGCGGTCGTACGGGCCGCCGCGTCGTCCAGGGCCGCGCGGTCGCCCGCCCCGGCCAGGGCGGCGAGGATCGCGCCGAGCCCGCTCAGGGCGAGCAGACCGGAGACCAGCAGGCGGCCGCGGCCGCGTACGGCGAACACCGCGACCAGGGCCGCGAGCGCCACGATGGCCAGGGCCGCGGGGACCCCGGTGACCGCCCGCCCGTCGGCCGACAGCGGCAGCTCGCCGCCCCCGGCCGCCGCGGCGGTGCCGCGCGCCCAGGTGCGGCCGGAGGCCAGCAGGACGACGGTGGCGCCGAGCGCGCCGAGCAGCAGGGCCGCGGCGACACTGCGACGGCTGCCGCCGCCGCGCGCGGCGGCCGCATCGGCTTCCGGGTCGGCGGCGGGATCGGTTCGGGGTGCGGGTACGGCGCTCACGCACCCCACTATCCCCTACCGCTTCAGGCGGAGTGGAGCCGGTTCGCCGCTCCGACCGCGCGCAGCACCGCGGCGGCCTTGTTGCGGCACTCGGCGTCCTCCAGCTCGGGCACGGAATCGGCGACGACCCCGGCCCCGGCCTGCACGTACGCCGTGCCGTCGCGCAGCAGCGCGGTGCGGATGGCGATGGCGGTGTCGGCGTCCCCGGCGAAGTCCAGGTAGCCGACGCAGCCGCCGTACAGCCCGCGGCGGGAGGGCTCCAGCTCCTCGATGATCTGCATGGCGCGCGGCTTGGGCGCGCCCGAGAGGGTGCCGGCCGGGAAGCAGGCGGTCAGCACGTCGAAGGCGGTGCGGTCCTCGGCGACCCGGCCGGTGACGGTCGAGACGATGTGCATGACGTGCGAGTACTTCTCGATGCTCATGAAGTCGACGACCTCGACGCTGCCCGGTTCGCAGACCCGGCCCAGGTCGTTGCGGCCCAGGTCGACCAGCATGAGGTGCTCGGCGCGCTCCTTGGGGTCGGCCAGCAGTTCCTCGGCGAGGTCGTGGTCCTCCTGCGGGGTGGCGCCGCGGTGCCGGGTGCCGGCGATGGGGTGGACCATGGCCCGCCCGTCCTCGACCTTGACCAGGGCCTCGGGGCTGGACCCGACGACGTCGAAGCCGTTCTCGAAGCGGAAGAGGTACATGTACGGGGACGGGTTGGTGGCGCGCAGCACCCGGTAGACGTCCAGCGCGGAGGCGGTGCAGGGGGTCTCGAACCGCTGCGAGGGCACGACCTGGAAGGCCTCGCCCGCGCGGATGCGCTCCTTGATGTCCTCGACGGCCGCCTGGTACTTCTCCCCGCCCCACAGGGCCGAGTACGCGGGCAGCTCGGAGGCGGGCAGCGGCGCGGGCGCGTACGGCGCCGGGCGGGCGAGGTCGGCCTCCATCGCGTCGAGCCGGGCGACCGCGTCGGCGTACGCCTCGTCGACACCCGTGTCGAGGTCGTTGTGGTTGATCGCGTTGGCGATCAGCAGGACCGTGCCGTCCCAGTGGTCGAGGACCGCGATGTCCGAGGTGAGCAGCATCGTCAGCTCGGGGAGTTCAAGGTCGTCGCGGGTGCTCTCGCCGATCCGCTCCAGGCGGCGGACGATGTCGTAGCCGAGGTAGCCGACCATGCCGCCGGTGAAGGGCGGCAGGCCGCCCGACAGGTCGCGGGGGGTGTGCAGGGCCTCGACGGTGGCGCGCAGCGCGTCGAGGGGGTCGCCGCTGGTGGGCACGCCGACGGGCGGGGTGCCGATCCAGTGCGCCTGGCCGTCCCGGACCGTCAGGGTCGCGTCGCTGCGGACGCCGACGAAGGAGTACCGGGACCAGGAGCGGCCGTTCTCGGCCGATTCCAGCAGGAAGGTGCCCGGGCGTTCGGCGGCCAGCTTGCGGTAGAGGCCGACCGGGGTGTCCCCGTCGGCGAGGAGTCGGCGGCTGACGGGAATGACGCGGCGGTCGCTCGCGAGCTTGCGGAACGTCTCAAGATCCATGGCGTGGGACCTTACCTATTCGGCTTCGGCGGTGAGGAGGACATCGGCGTCGAAGCAGGTGCGGTCGCCGGTGTGGCAGGCCGCGCCGACCTGGTCGACCCGGACGAGCACGGTGTCGGCGTCGCAGTCGAGGGCGACGGACTTCACGTGCTGGAAGTGGCCGGAAGTGTCCCCCTTGACCCAGTACTCCTGGCGGCTGCGGGACCAGTACGTGCAGCGGCCGGTGGTCAGCGTGCGGTGCAGGGCCTCGTCGTCCATCCAGCCGAGCATGAGCACCTCACCGGTGTCGTACTGCTGGGCGATGGCGGGCACCAGACCGTCCGCGGAGCGCTTGAGGCGGGCGGCGATGGCGGGGTCGAGGGAGGACGTACTCATGTGAGCCATTGTGCCGGGCGGGAAGGGGGATCAAGGGGGACTGTCCGCCTGATGAGCAGCGTGGGGCGGGTTCCGGCCGTAGGCTGGCTGGCATGTCTACCCATGCGAAGCGTGAACGACTGCTGCTGGCGGACCTGTTGGAGTCGGCCGGACCCCAGGCACCGACGTTGTGCGACGGCTGGCTGACGCGGGAGCTGGCGGCGCACGTGGTGGTGCGGGAGCGTCGGCCGGACGCGGCGGGCGGGATCCTGCTGAACGTGCTGAAGGCGCGGCTGGACAAGGCGATGGCCGAGTACGCGGCCAAGCCGTACGAGGAACTGATCCAGCTGATCAGGACCGGGCCGCCGAGGATGTCGGTGTACTCGCTGAAGCAGATCGATGAGGCGGCGAACGCCGTGGAGTTCTACGTCCATGCGGAGGACGTGCGGCGGGCGCAGCCGGACTGGACGCCGCGTGAGCTGGACCCGGTGTTCTCGGACGCGCTGTGGTCGCGCCTGGAGAAGCTGGCCCGCCTGGCGGGGCGGCGGGCGCCGGTGGGTCTGGTGCTGCGGCGGCGCAACGGGCAGACGGCGGTGGCGCACAAGGGCACGCCGGTGGTCACGGTGACGGGGGAGCCGGGTGAGCTGACCCTGTTCTGCTTCGGCCGCCAGGATGCCGCGCGCGTCGACCTGTCCGGCGAGAAGGACGCCGTGGCCACCCTGACCACGGCCCGCCTGGGCCTCTGACCCCGCCCGCGCCGACCACGCCTCCGGCGGGCCCTCAAACGCCGGGCAGGCTGAACTTTGCCGGGCCGGGGCCGCCGGCAAAACCCAGCCCCGCCGGCGTTTGAGGCGCCCCCGGAGGGCAGGCAGCGCCGCACCCTTGGACGGCCGGGGGTGCTACGCGAAGGTGAGTTCCGCTTGGCGGACCAGGGGGGCCGTGGTGCCGGCTATGGCTCCCGCCATGCTCAGCACGCCGCCCGCGAGGAAGACGGGGACGATGCCCCAGAGGGATACGGCCAGGCCGAAGGCCGGGTAGGCCAGGGGCGCCAGCCCCACGGCGGTGAAGGCCATCACCGAGCTGACCCGCCCCAGGTACGCGGGGTCCGTCGACGCCTGGATCAGGGCGACGGCCAGCCCCCCGCAGATCCCGCACACCAGACCCCCCGCCACCGCCAGCCCCACCGCGAACCGCAGGCTCGGGGCCAGCGCCAGAGCCCCGATGGCCGCCGAGCCGACGAGCAGGGTGAGGTTCTGGACGGCCCCCGCCCTGGGCACCCGTGGCACCACCGTGAGCAGCAGTGCACTGCAGGCCGCACCGACCCCGAAGGCGCCGATGATCCAGCCGACCCCCGACGGCCCCCAGCCGCGCTCCCCGGCCAGCAGGATCAGGCCGACGGTGAGCGGGGCCGACGTACCGAGCTGACTCAGCGCCCCGGAGAGCATCAGGGGCCCGATCACCCCGTGGCGGCGGATGTAGCCGAGGCCCGAGCGGAGCTGCCGCCAGGGCGATTCCGGCGCCGCGGACTCCAGGCCCGCCCGATCCACGCCCGCCGGATCCAGGCCGACGGCGCCCCCCTCCGGCAGCGGCGCGATCCGCACCGCCAGCAGCAGGACCAGGGAGACCCCGAACAGGGCGGAGGCCACCGCGAAGGCGGCGCCGGGTCCGCCCAGGCCCATCGCGATCCCGGCCACCGGCGGCCCCGCGGTGTGACCCACCCGTTCGACGAGGCTCCGCAGCCCCTGCACCCGGACCAGCTGCCCGGGCCCCGCGACCCGCGGCGGCAGCGCCCCCACGGCCGGCAGGAAGAGCGCGTCGACCGCGCCGAAGACCAGGGCGACGGTGACGAGCGCCCCCAGCCCGGGCGAGGCCAGGGCGACCACGACGGCCAGCACCAGGACCACCACGCAGCGCACCGCGTCCGAGGAGATGACCACGAGCCGGGGCCCGAAGCGGTCGGCGATCACTCCCCCGCCCAGCATGAGCAGGGCGCGCGGTACCGCGCCCGCCGCCATCACCAGGCCGACCTCGGCCGGCCCGGCGGCCCGCGCCGCCGCCCAGCCGAGGGCGAGGAAGTAGATCGCGTCCCCGATCAGCGAAGCGGCGTAGGCCCCCAGCCAGCGCCAGACGTTCCCGTTCAACCAGTCCCCCCTCGACCGGCCGGGGCCGTTCAGCGAACCGGGTGCCCGGCCCCCCGCAGCGCGTCCTTGACCTGGCCGATGCGCAGGTCCCCGAAGTGGAACACCGAGGCCGCGAGCACCGCGTCCGCGCCCGCGGCGACGGCCGGGGCGAAGTCGGACAGTTTGCCCGCGCCGCCCGAGGCGATCACCGGGACGGTGACGTGCCTGCGTACGGCCGCGATCATCTCGGTGTCGTAGCCGTCCTTCGTACCGTCGGCGTCCATCGAGTTCAACAGGATTTCCCCGGCGCCGAGTTCGGCGGCCCGGTGGGCCCATTCGACGGCGTCGATGCCGGTGCCGCGGCGGCCGCCGTGCGTGGTGACCTCGAAGGTGCCGGTCTCGGTGCGCCGCGCGTCGACGGACAGCACGAGGACCTGGCGGCCGAAGCGCTCGGCGATCTCCTGGATCAGCTCGGGGCGGGCGATGGCGGCGGTGTTGACGCCGACCTTGTCCGCGCCCGCGCGCAGCAGCTTGTCCACGTCGTCCGCGGTGCGCACACCGCCGCCCACGGTGAGCGGGATGAAGACCTGTTCGGCGGTGCGGCGCACCACGTCGTAGGTGGTCTCGCGGTTGCCGGAGGAGGCGGTGATGTCGAGGAAGGTCAGCTCGTCGGCGCCTTCGGCGTCGTACAGCTTGGCCATCTCGACGGGGTCGCCGGCGTCGCGCAGGTTCTGGAAGTTGACGCCCTTGACGACCCGGCCGTTGTCCACGTCCAGGCAGGGGATCACCCGTACGGCGAGGGTCATGCGGTCTCTCCTCGGTAGGCCTCGACCTCGACCTCGACGACCAGGCTCGGGTCGATGAAGCCGGACACGATGATCATGGAGGCGGCGGGGCGGACGGCGTCGAACAGCTCCTTGTGGGCGCGGCCCACCTCGTCCACGTCCCGGGCGTGCGTGATGTACATCCGGGTGCGGACGACGTCCTCGGGGCCGAGGCCCGCCTGGGCGAGCGCCTCGAACGCGACCTTGAAGGAGTTCACGGTCTGGTCGTACGGGCCGCCCGCGGCGATCTGGCCGCCCACCACGGAGGTGCAGCCGGAGACGAGGACCAGGCCGTTGGGGAGGGCCACCGCGCGGGAGTAGCCGACGGCTTCCTCCCAGGGGCCGCCCGAGGAGATCCGGCGTACGTCGCTCACAGGGCCACCGCCTTGAGCGCCTCTTCGAGGGTGAAGGCCTTGGCGTACAGGGCCTTGCCGACGATCGCGCCCTCGACGCCCAGCGGCACCAGCGCGGCCAGCGCCCGCAGGTCGTCGAGCGAGGAGATGCCGCCGGAGGCGACGACGGGCCGGTCGGTCGCGGCGCAGACGTTCTTCAGCAGCTCCAGGTTGGGGCCGGTCAGCGTGCCGTCCTTGCCGATGTCGGTGACGACGTAGCGGGCGCAGCCCTCGGAGTCCAGGCGCGCGAGGGCCTCGTAGAGGTCCCCGCCCTCGCTGGTCCAGCCGCGGCCCTTGAGGGTCGTACCGCGTACGTCGAGCCCGACCGCGATCTTGTCGCCGTGCTCGGCGATGACCTTGGCCACCCAGTCGGGGGTCTCCAGGGCGGCGGTGCCGAGGTTGACCCGGGTGCAGCCGGTGGCGAGGGCCGCGGCGAGCGTGGCGTCGTCGCGGATGCCGCCGGAGAGCTCGACCTTGATGTCCATGGCGCCGGTGATCTCGGCGACCAGGGCGCGGTTGTCGCCCGTACCGAAAGCGGCGTCGAGGTCGACCAGGTGCAGCCATTCGGCGCCGGAGGCCTGCCAGGCCAGGGCGGCCTGGAGCGGGGAGCCGTAGGAGGTCTCGCTGCCGGACTCGCCGTGCACCAGGCGGACCGCCTGGCCGTCGCGGACGTCGACGGCGGGGAGCAGTTCGAGCGTGCCCGCCGGGGTCGCCGGGGTCTCCGGGGTCTCCGGGGTCTCCGGGCTCACGGGGTTCTCCAGGTTCGCCATCAGAGGGTCTCGATCCAGTTGGTGAGGAGCTGGGCACCGGCGTCGCCGGACTTCTCGGGGTGGAACTGGGTGGCCCACAGGGCGCCGTTCTCCACCGCCGCGACGAAGGGCTCGCCGTGCGTGGCCCAGCTGACGCGGGGGGCGCGGATCAGCGGGTTGGTGACCTCGAGGGTCCAGGAGCGCACCGCGTAGGAGTGCACGAAGTAGAAGCGCGCGTCGTCGTCGAGCCCGGCGAAGGCCTGGCTGTCGGCGGGGGCGTCGACGGTGTTCCAGCCCATGTGGGGGACGATCGGGGCCTTGAGGGGCTCGACCGTGCCGGGCCATTCGTCGAGGCCCTCGGTCTCCACGCCGTGCTCGATGCCGCGCTCGAAGAGGATCTGCATGCCGACGCAGATGCCCATGACCGGGCGCCCGCCGGAGAGCCTGCGGCCGATGATCCAGTCGCCGCGGACCTGCTTGAGGCCGCGCATGCAGGCCTCGAAGGCGCCGACGCCGGGGACCAGGAGGCCGTCGGCGTCCATGGCCTTGTCGTAGTCGCGGGTGATCTCGACGTCGGCGCCGACGCGCGCGAGGGCGCGCTCGGCGGAGCGGACGTTGCCGAAGCCGTAGTCGAAGACGACGACCTTCTTGGTGGGCTTCTTGATCATTCCCAGATTCCTTGGATCCGCAGGATTCCGGCTGCCAGACACATCACGGAGCCGATGGCGAGCAGGATGACGACCGACTTGGGCATCTTCTGCTTCTGGAAGGAGTAGACGCCCCCGGCCAGGAACAGGCCGAGGACGATCAGGATGCTGTTGAGCCCGTTCACGGTTAGAGGGCGCCCTTCGTGGAGGGAAGGATGCCGGCGGCGCGCGGGTCGAATTCGGCGGCGTAGCGCAGGGCCCGGGCGAGGGCCTTGAACTGGCACTCCACGATGTGGTGGGCGTTGCGCCCGTACGGGACGTGGATGTGCAGGGCGATCTGGGCCTGCGCGACGAACGACTCGAAGATGTGCCGGGTCATGGTCGTGTCGTACGACCCGATCATCGGCGCCATGTTCTCGGGCTCGGTGTGCACCAGGTAGGGGCGGCCCGACAGGTCGACGGTGACCTGGGCGAGGGACTCGTCCAGCGGGACCGTGCAGTTGCCGAAGCGGTAGATGCCGACCTTGTCGCCGAGGGCCTGCTTGAAGGCGGCGCCCAGCGCCAGCGCGCTGTCCTCGATGGTGTGGTGGCTGTCGATGTGCAGGTCGCCCTCGGTCTTGACGGTGAGGTCGAAGAGGCCGTGGCGGCCGAGCTGGTCGAGCATGTGGTCGTAGAACCCCACACCGGTGGACACGTCGACTTTGCCGGTGCCGTCGAGGTCTATCTCGACGAGGACCGAGGTCTCCTTGGTGGTCCGTTCGACCCGTCCGATGCGGCTCATGCCTGCTGCTCCTTCTTCAGTGCGCGAACCGCTTCCAGGAACGCGTCGTTCTCGGCCGGGGTGCCCGCGGTGACCCGCAGCCATCCGGGTACTCCGTTGTCCCTGACCAGGACACCCCGGTCGAGGATCTGCTGCCATGCGGTGTGGGAGTCCGCGAACGTCCCGAACTGCACGAAGTTCGCGTCGGACGCGGTGACCTCGTAGCCGATGGCCTTCAGTTCGGTGACCAGCCGGTCGCGCTCGGCCTTGAGCTGCTCGACGTAGCCGAGCAGGGTGTCGGTGTGCTCCAGCGCGGCCAGTGCGGTCGCCTGGGTGACGGCGGACAGGTGGTACGGCAGGCGCACCAGCTGTACGGCGTCCACGACGGCGGGGTGCGCCGCGAGGTAGCCCAGGCGCAGTCCGGCGGCGCCGAAGGCCTTGGACATGGTCCGGGAGACCACCAGGTTCGGGCGGCCCTCGAGCAGCGGCAGGAGCGAGTCCCGGTGGCTGAATTCGACGTACGCCTCGTCGAGGATCACCAGGGACGGGCGGGCCTCCTGGGCGGCCTCGTAGAGGGCGAGGACCGTCTCGGCCTCGACCGCGGTGCCCGTGGGGTTGTTGGGCGAGGTGATGAAGACGACGTGCGGGGCGTGCTCCGCGATCGCCTCCGTTGCCGCGTCCACGTCGATGGTGAAGTCCTCGCGGCGCGGGCCGGAGATCCAGTCGGTGCCGGTGCCGCGGGCGATCAGGGCGTGCATCGAGTAGGAGGGCTCGAAGCCGATCGCGGTGCGGCCGGGTCCGCCGAAGGTCTGCAGCAGCTGCTGGAGGACCTCGTTGGAGCCGTTGGCGGCCCATACGTTCTCCCGCGCGAGCGGGTGCTTGCCGGTGCGGGTGAGGTAGGCGGCCAGCTCGGTGCGCAGCTCGACGGCGTCCCGGTCGGGGTAGCGGTTGAGGGTGCGGGCGGCGTCGGCCACGCGCTCCGCGATCCGCGCCACGAGCTCCTCGGGCAGCCCGTAGGGATTCTCGTTGGTGTTGAGCTGGACGGGTACGTCGAGCTGCGGGGCGCCGTAGGGGGTCTTGCCGCGCAGCTCGTCCCGGATGGGGAGGTCGTCGATGCCCAGGGGGCCGGTCACGGGGGTCACTGGGTGGGCACCTTCCATCCGAACCGCGCCTTGAGCGCGGCGCCGTGCGCGGGCAGGTCCTCGGCCTCGGCGAGGGTGACCACGTGGTGGGTGACCTCGGCGAGGGCGTCGCGCGTGTAGTCGACGATGTGGATGCCGCGCAGGAAGGACTGGACGGACAGGCCCGAGGAGTGGCAGGCGCAGCCGCCGGTGGGCAGCACGTGGTTGGAGCCGGCGCAGTAGTCGCCGAGGGAGACCGGGGACCAGGGGCCGACGAAGATCGCGCCGGCGTTGCGGACCCGGGCGGCCCAGGCGGCCGCGTCGGCGGTCTGGACCTCCAGGTGTTCGGCGCCGTACGCGTCGACCACCTTGAGGCCGTCCTCCAGGCTGTCGACCAGGACGATCGCGGACTGGCGGCCCGCGAGGGCGGGCTTGATCCGGTCCTCGATGTGCTTGGTCGCGGCGACCTGCGGTTCCAGCTCGCGCTCGACGGCGGCCGCGAGCTCCTCGGAGTCCGTGACGAGGACGGCGGCGGCCAGCGGGTCGTGCTCGGCCTGGCTGATCAGGTCGGCGGCGACGTGCACGGGGTCGGCCGTGGAGTCCGCGAGGACCGCGATCTCGGTGGGGCCGGCCTCGGTGTCGATGCCGATCTTGCCGGTGAAGTAGCGCTTGGCGGCGGCGACCCAGATGTTGCCGGGGCCGGTCACCATGTTCGCGGGGGCGCACCCGTCCGGGCCCGAGGTGCCGTACGCGAACATCGCGACGGCCTGGGCGCCGCCGGCCGCGTACACCTCGTCGATCCCGAGCAGCGCGCAGGCGGCCAGGATCGTGGGGTGCGGCAGGCCGCCGAAGTCCGCCTGCGGCGGGGACGCGAGCGCGATCGACTCGACGCCCGCCTCCTGGGCCGGGACCACGTTCATGATCACGGAGGACGGGTACACCGAGCGGCCGCCGGGCGCGTAGAGGCCCACGCGCTCCACGGGGACCCACTTCTCGGTGACGGTGCCGCCGGGGACGACCTGGGTGGTGTGCTCGGAGCGGCGCTGGCGCGCGTGCACGATCCGGGCGCGCCGGATCGACTCCTCCAGGGCCGCGCGGACGGCCGGATCCAGCTCCTCCAGGGCGGCCTTGAGGGCCTCCTCGGGAACCCGGATCCGCTCCAGCGTGACCCCGTCGAACTTCTGCGCGTACTCGATCAGCGCCGCCGTGCCACGATGATGGACGTCCTCGCAGATGGGCCGCACCTTGTCCAGGGCGGCCGCTACGTCGAACTCGGCACGGGGCAGCAGATCGCGCAGGGCGCCACCCTCGGGGAGGGTGTCACCGCGCAGGTCGATACGAGAGATCACGTTCCAATTCTCTCAGACGTCATCTCGCCACCGTTCGTCCGTATCACTGGCTGATACGCGCCCCGGGTGTCACCTGCGTCCCCTAGCGTTCGGCGGTGGGTGTCCCCCGCGTGCGACCGCACGCGGGGATCGGGGGAAGTCAGCGGAGGGGGCGGTCGTGGCCGAGCCACGTCCCGGCGAAGAGCCGGCGGACCTGACGGGGCCGGAACGCCGGATGTGGAGCGCGTTCCGCACCGGCAACGTCTGCGACCTGAGCGCGCGGAGCATCGACGAGGACGATCCGCACGGGGAGCGCACTTGGGGGCCGGGGCGCAGCGTCCGGGCGCGGGTGGTGGCGCTGCTGCTGCTCCACGGGCCGCCGCCGGTGCCGGGCCGGGTGTCCTCGCTCAAGCTGCGGGGCGCGCGGATCACCGGGCGGCTGGACCTGTCCGGGGGCCTGGTCGATCCGTTCGTCGAATTCCAGTCCTGCCGCTTCGACAGCGAGGTCCAGCTGTCCGAGACGCGGCTGGGCACCCTGCGCGTGGTCAACTGCGCGGTGCCCCGCCTCGACGCGGCCCGGCTGCACACCGCGGGGGACCTGCACCTGCTGCGCTGCCGGGTGGCCCGCGGGATCCGGCTGACCGACGCGCAGATCGGTACGGACCTGCTGATCAGCGAGCTGGTCGCGCAGCGGGACAACCGGGGGCGGGCGATCGCCGCGGACGGGATGTCGGTGGCCCAGGACTTCCAGGCCGATCTGCTGGAGACGTACGGGGAGGTCAGCCTGCGCGGGGCCAAGATCGGAGTGTCGATGAGCCTGCGCGGGGCCCGGCTGAGCAATCCGTACGGGCGGCTCGCGCTCAACGCGCCCACGCTGACCGTCGAGCGCACCCTCTACCTGACCTCGATCGCCCTGACGAGCGGGAGCGGTGACCCGGGCGCGACTCCCCCGTACGGGTGGGGCCAGACGCCCACGCGCGGCGGCCGCGCCCGGCGCTTCGAGTGCCGGGGCGGGCTGCGGCTGGACGACGGGCGGTTCGGGGACGCGGTGGACTTCTTCGGCGCCCGGTTCCTGCTCACGGAGGAGCAGGAGATCTCGCTGCGCCGGATCCAGACGCCGGAGCTGCGGTTCGTGGGCGAGCAGCCGGAGCGCGGCCGGGTCGTGGTGTCCGGGGCGAAGGTGGTCAAGCTGGTCGACCAGTCCACGAGCTGGCCCGCCGCGCCGGGCGCCGTCTCGATGCAGGGGTTCGTGTACGAGACCCTCGCGCCCCGCGGCCACTTCCCGCTCGCCCGCCGCCTGGCGTGGGCGGAGGCCTCCTGCGCCGAGTACTCCCCGGAGCCGTACGAGCGCCTGGCGGCCGTACTGCGCGCGAGCGGGGAGGACGCGGACGCGCGGGAGGTGCTGCTGGCCAAGATGCGCAGGCGCCGGGCCACGCTGCCGCCCGCGGCGAAGGCGTGGGGGCACCTGCAGGACTGGACGATGGCCTACGGGTACCGGCCCGGGCGGGCCGCGCTGTGGATGGCGGTGCTGTGGGCGGCGGGCACCGTGCTGTTCTCGCTGCACGATCCGCAGCCGATCAAGGCGGACGAGCATCCGCAGTGGAGCCCCGCGCTGTACGCCCTGGACCTGCTGCTTCCGGTCATCGACCTCGGCCAGCAGGGGCAGTGGCTGCTGAAGGGCGGCTGGCAGTGGGCGGCCTCCGTGCTGGTGCTGCTGGGGTGGGTGCTGGCGACGACGGTGGCGACCGGGGCGTCCCGGCTGCTGCGGCGCGGGTGACCGGGGGCTACGCGGTGGGCGGACAGGGTGACGGGGGTGGCCGCCCGGCCACTACCCTGAGGCCGTGACCACCGTTCGCCTGCCCCTCTTCCCGCTCAACACGGTGCTGTTCCCGGGACTCGTCCTCCCGCTGAACATCTTCGAGGAGCGTTATCGCGCCATGATGCGCGAACTGCTGAAGTCGGGCGAGGAGGAACCGCGCCGCTTCGCCGTCGTGGCCATCCGCGACGGCCGTGAGGTGGCGCCCACCGCGCCCGGCCTGCCCGACCAGAGCGCCCTGCCGGAGCGCGGCCCGGCCGCGGGCTTCGGTGCGGACCCGATCCAGGCCTTCCACCGGGTGGGCTGCGTCGCGGACGCGGCGACGATCCGGGAGCGCGAGGACGGCAGCTTCGAGGTGCTGGCCACGGGGACCACCCGGGTCCGGCTGTTGACCGTGGACGCGACCGGGCCCTTCCTGGTGGCCGAGCTGGAGGAGCTCCCCGAGGACGCGGGCGAGAGCGCGGGCGCGCTGGCCGAAGGGGTGCTGCGGGCGTTCCGCTCGTACCAGAAGCGGCTCGCCGGGGCCCGGGAGCGTTCGCTGACCGGGGCCGAGCTGCCGGACGACCCGTCCGTGGTGTCGTACCTGGTGGCGGCGGCCGCCATGCTGGACATCCCGTCCAAGCAGCGGCTGCTCCAGGCGCCGGACACGGCGACGCGGCTGGCGGAGGAGCTGACCCTGCTGCGGTCGGAGACGGCGGTCATCCGGCATCTGCCGTCGCTGCCTATGGTCGACCTGACGCGTACGCCCACGAACCTGAACTGACGGCGGGACCGAGCGGTATGGCGAAGAAGACGAAGCAGGCCGGAGCGTCGGTGGCGGGGACTCCGGCGGTGGTGGCGCTGGCCGCCGCGGGCGTGGAGTTCCGTACGCACGCCTACGAGCACGATCCCGCGCACCCGTCGTACGGCGAGGAGGCCGCGCAGGCGCTGGGGGTGTCCCCGGAGCGCGTGTTCAAGACGCTGGTCGCGGAGGTGGACGGGCAGCTGACGGTGGCGGTGGTCCCGGTGGCGGGGAGCCTGGACCTCAAGGCGCTCGCGGCCGCGGTGGGGGGCAAGCGGGCCGCGATGGCGGACCCTGCGCTGGCGGAGCGGACCACGGGGTACGTGCGGGGCGGGATCTCGCCCCTGGGTCAGCGCAAGCGGCTCCGTACGGTCCTGGACGCGTCGGCGTCGGCGCACGCCACGATCTGCGTCTCGGCCGGGCGCCGCGGCCTGGAGGTGGAGCTCTCCCCCACCTCCCTGACCACCCTGACGGCGGCCACGCTGGCCCCGATCGCCCGCCCCTGACCCGGTTGCGGCTGCCGTTCCCTCCGGGAGCGCCTCAAACGCCGCAGCACCCCAGCCCCGCCGGCGTTTGAGGCGCCCCCGGAGGGGACTCGCAGCCGCAGGCGGCCGGCTTCGCCAGGCCAGCCCGGCCGCTTCCGCCCGGCGCCCTCCAGGGGGCGGCGGGGCTGGGGGTGGTCCGCTCCGACGCAGCCCGCGGCCCCGCCGCCCTCCGGGGGCGCCTCAAACGCCGGCGGGGCTGGGTATGCCACGGGTGCCCCGCGCCGCGATGGCCGGCCCGTACGAGTCGACCGCCCTCCCGGGGGCGCCTCAAACGCCGCAGCACCCCAGCCTCGCCGGCGATTGAGGCGCCCCCGGAGGGGACTCGCAGCCGCAGGCGGTTACGGGGTCGGGTCCGACGGGGTGTGGACGTGGGGCGGGGGGTACGTGGTCCAGGGGGACGGGGGGGACGGGTCGCGCGGGGTGAACAGGGCCGTCAGGGCCAAGTGCACCGCCACCGCCGCCATCGGCCACGCCAACAGCACCGCGTACGCCAGCAACTGCAGCGGAGCGTCGAAGGGAACCCCTTCACCCACCTGCTTCGCCCGGGCGACCACATCGTCGGACGGCCCGAGCCAGAGCCCCACCCGCCACCCCACCAGCGCCGCGAAGACCGAGCCGAGGCCGAGCCCGACGACCAGCGCCACGCCCCCCGCGCGCCGCCACAGGAACGTCGCGGCCGCACTCACCGCACCCAGCCCCACGGACAGCAGCAGGAACGTGCCGTCGGACCCGATCCGCGCCTCGCTCTCGGTGTCCTTGAGGAACACGGCCTGCCCGTTGGAGACGTACTGGAGCCGCGGCGAGAGCCACACCCACAGCAGTCCGAGCAGCACCCCGGCCACCCCCACCAGCAGGGCGACGGCGGCGCCGTCCCGGACCTCGGCGGCGGTCACCACCGGCGCTCCGGTGGCTGCGGGCGCGTCGAGCACGTGCTCGTCGAGCACGGGCGGCTCGAAGGGGTCTCGGGGCGGCGGCGGGGTCACGGCTTCGGTCACCCCCACATCGTGCCAGGTGACACCCGGCCCGGCGTCAGCGGACCGCCGCCCGCCGGTACGCCTTGGTCGCGACGGCCAGCGAGACCACCCCGACCGCCCCGCACACGGCGAGGTCGAGGCCGACGGCGGCCCAGTCCGGATGCGGGGCGAACGTACGGGCGAAGGCCTCCACGCCGTAGGTCGACGGCAGCAGGTCCCGCGCCCACACGATGACGTCCGGCATCCGCTCCGGCGGCAGCACGCCCAGCAGCAGCGCCGCCGACATGCCCAGCTGCCCCGCCAGGGTGGCCAGCTCCTGCCGGGGCGCCAGCAGGCCCAGCGCGGCGCCCAGCCCGGCCAGCGCGGCCCCGGCCAGCGGCACCACGGCGGCCAGGATCCACAGCCCGCTCATCGGCAGCCCGAACAGCACGCACCCGAAGACGGCGGTGACCAGCGTCCCGGGCAGCGTGAAGGAGGCGTACGCGGCGGCCGCGCCCAGCACCACGGCGGCGGGCGGCACCGGCAGGGTGGCGTAGTGGTCGAGCCCGCCGCTCGCGCGCAGCTGGCCGAAGTACTGGGCCAGCAGGTTCAGCGCGACGAAGGCGACCACGAGGACTGACGATCCCGCGACCACGGCCCGCGCCTCGGAGCCACCGCCGCCGTCGACCACGCCCCGCATGAGGATCATGATGCCGACGGACTGGAAGGTCGCGACGAACAGCAGCGGGATCCGGGAGACCCGGGCCCGGGAGAGCTGCGCCTTGTAGACGGCGGCCAGCGACGGGAAGAAGCGTGCCCGGGGGGCCAGCGGCGCGGGCCCGGCGGACTCCGCGGTGGCGCTCGCGGGGACGACGGCCGTGAGCAGGGGGTTGGTCACGATTTCACGAGGCCCTTCGTACGCCCGCCCAGGGCGAGGTAGACGTCTTCCAGGCTGGGCGTGGCCAGGGTGAAGTCGTCGAGCGCGGCGAAGGCCGGCCCGCCGGTGACGGCGGCCACCGCCGTCCGTGCCGCGTCGGCGCCCAGGCGCAGGGTCCAGCGCCGCCCGGATTCCTCGGCCCGCTCGCGCAGCGCCGCGACCTCGGGGACGTGCAGCGGGGCGCTCTCGCGCCACACCAGGTCGAGCCGGACCTCGTCGGAGACCTCGGCCTTGAGTCCGGCCGGGGTGTCGCAGGCGATGACCCGGCCCTGGTCGATGACGGCGACCCGGTCCAGGACCGTTTCGGCCTCGATGACGTTGTGGGTGACCAGGAGGACCGTCGTGCCGTGTTCGGCGCGCCGCCGGTCGACGGCGCTCCAGACGGCCCGGCGGGCGACCGGGTCCATGCCGGTGGTGGGTTCGTCGAGGACCAGCACGGGCCGCTGCCCGACCAGGGCGGCGGCGAAGCAGGCGAGCCGCCGCTGGCCGCCGGAGAGCTTCTTCAGCGGCCGGGCGGCGATCTCGGTGAGGCCGAGTTCACCGAGTACGGCGTCCCGCTCGGCCCGGGCCTCGCGCAGGCCGAGCCCGCGCAGCCGCCCGGTCGTCTCGGCGGCCAGGGAGACGGTCAGCTCGTCCAGGGCGGTGGATTCCTGCCCCAGGTAGGCCAGCAGCCGCGAGGCCCGCTCGGGGTGGCGGACGAGGTCGTGGCCGAGCAGGGTCACGGTGCCGGAGTCGGGCCGAAGCAGTCCGGTGAGCTGGCGCACGAGGGTGGATTTGCCCGCGCCGTTGGGTCCGAGCAGGCCGAAGATCTCACCGCGGCGGACGTCGAGGCTGATCCCGTCGCTCGCGCGGACGGCGGGCAGGGCCGGTGCCCCGCGCCCGCCCCGCGCGGCGGGGTAGGTCTTGACCAGGTCACGCACGGCGCAGACGACATCCCCCGGTCCCGACGCCACGGAACGTGTCCGTCCTGCCTGTGCTGTGCCCGTATTCACGAGGCAGCAGCCTACGGGGTTCCCGCCGGGCCGCCGCCCCCGGGGCGCGGCGGCCGGGCGCGGCGGCCGGAGCCGGGCGCGAGCGCGGGGTTCACTCGCCGCCGGGGGTCACCGTCGCGCCGCTCGGGGCGGGCGCGGCGGCGTGCGCGGTGGCGCCCGGGACCGTGGGCTGCGCCGTGCCGGCCTGCTCGGCGGCGGCGCGGACGTCGATCTCCCGCCAGAACCCGGCCCGGATGGCGTAGCGGTCGTGTTCGTCGATCTGGTCGTCCTTGTGCGCGAGCAGTCCGAAGCGGGCGGCGTAGCGCAGCAGCTCGCCGTCGATGCGGTGCGGGATGCGCGGGTACATGGTGGACAGCTTGTGCAGGTGGACGGTCTCGGGGAGGCGTTCCATCCAGCGGCGGGCGAAGACCTGGCCGACCTCGAAGGGGTCACCGCCGACGGTGGTGATGTCCTCCTCGCGGTCGGCCCAGCGCTGCTCGGCGCTGGTGAGCTGGGCGAGGGTGGGCAGCGAGGCGGTTTCGGCGGGCTCGCCGAGCGGCCCGGCCCGGTCGATCCAGCCCTTGTCGGAGGACCAGCGCAGGGCGCTGCCCGGCGCCTGGGCGCCCGGTGAGGCGTGGTGCCCGTTCGGGCCGTGGGCGGGGCCGGTGCTCTGGCTGGGTGCGCGCAGGACGGCGAGGTCCTTGGGGGTGGGCACGGGCCGCCCGGGCGCGACCGGCTGGGTGGGTCCGGCCGGGCCGGCGCCGGGGGCGGCGCTCTCCTCCCCGGCGCTCCGGCTCCCGGGGGCGGAGCCGTTGCGGGTGGCTTCGGCGAGGGCGGCCTCGGGCAGCGGGGCGGAGAGGATCGCGGCGATCTCGGGGCGCGGGGCGGGCGGCGGGGCGCACAGTCCGGCGAGGTCCCGGGCGCGGACGGCGCGGGTGATCCAGGTGCGGTCGAGGACCCGGCGTTCGTCGGCCTCGGCGACGAGGTCCTCGGACTGGTTGTAGTCCCCGTCGGCGGCCTGGACGGCCCAGAGGTGGACGGCGACCCCGTGTTCCTTGGCGGACATCAGGCCGGGCAGCAGGTCGCCGTCGCCGGTCACCAGGACCACGTCCGAGCAGGCCCGGTTGCGGGCGAGTTCGGTCAGCTCGGCGTGCATGGCGGCGTCCACGCCCTTCTGCGCCCAACGGCCGTCGCTGCGGGTCAGGGCGCCGAGCCGGACGGTGACCCGGGGCATGACGCGCAGCCGCCGGTGTTCCGGCTGCGGTACCCGGTCGGGGGCGCCGTCGAACCAGTAGATGCGCAGCAGGGGCTGCTCGGTGTCGGCCTCGGCCCGCTCGCGCAGGCCCTGGATGAGGGCGGCATGGTCGACGGTGATGCGGGAGCGCGAGGGCTCCCCTGCGAGGAGACTCGCGGCGGCGCCCAGCAGATAGCCGGCGTCCACCAGGACGACGCAGCGGTCCACGCTTCCACCCTCTTCCCTGGGGGTCCCGCCCGGCCGAGCGGGGGGACGGTCTGGGTTTTCCCCGAGTCTGCCCGAACGCAAGGGCGTTGACGGCCGGAACTCGATCATCGGCGTGGCGGATCTCACGGCGGGCGCGGGAGGGGCGTCAACTACGCGCAGTAATGATCCAAAATGCGGGCCTTCGGACGGTATGTGAGGGTGAAGGCGGTCCTGGCCCCTAGACCCTCACGGAGGTTCCACCATGGCCAAGAACAAGAAGCAGAACCGCGACCAGAAGTCCTCGGCGCCCGAGCGGGGCTCCGATCAGGCCAAGAGCTCGTCGATGACGGATCAGGCCGAGCAGCGGATTTCGCAAGCGACCCCCGCGGACATGGCCCGCAAGGGCCGGGAGAAGCGCTTCGGCCACAACTGACGCCTCCGTGGGCGGCATGTGAGAGGGCGCGTCCGGGATCTCTCCCGGGCGCGCCCTTTCTTCACGTACGGCGATCAGCGCCGCCGGGCCGCCGACGCCGGAGCGGGTGGCGGCGGCGCCGTTATCCGGCCAGGCAGGACGGGCCGAGCAGGACCTTCAGGTCGCCGAAGAGGGCGGGGTCGGGCTGCACCCGGTGCTTGTCGAGGCGCAGCACGGTGGTGGTGCGCGGTCCCTGGAGCTTGATCCGGACCTCGGTGTTGCCCTTGTGGTGGCGCAGGATCTCGCCGAGACGGGTGACCATCGGAGGGGTGACCTTGACGGTCGGGATGGTCAGGACGACCGGCGCGTTGGTCCCGGCGGAGGAGAGGTCGGGGACCATCATCTCCATCGCGACCAGACGGGGGACGTCCTCGCGCTTGTCGAGGCGGCCCTTGACGAAGACGACGGTGTCCTCGACCAGCTGGGTCGAGACGAGCTGGTAGGTCGCCGGGAAGAACATGCATTCGATCGAACCGGCGAGGTCTTCGACGGTGGCGATCGCCCAGGCGTTGCCCTGCTTGGTCATCTTGCGCTGGAGGCCCGAGATGATGCCGCCGATGGTGACGACCGCGCCGTCCCCGTGCTCGCCGCCGGTGAGCTGGGAGATGCCCGCGTCCGTCTTGTCGGAGAGCACGTGCTCCAGGCCGAAGAGCGGGTGGTCGGAGACGTAGAGCCCGAGCATCTCGCGCTCCTGGGCGAGCAGGTAGGACTTCTCCCACTCGACGTCGGAGAACTCGACGTCGAGGCCGAAGCCGGGCTCGTCGCTCGCGCCCTCGTCACCCATGCCGCCGAACAGGTCGAACTGTCCCTCGGCCTCCTTGCGCTTGACCGCCACCACGTTGTCGATCATCGGTTCGTGGTGGGCGACCAGGCCCTTGCGGGTGTGGCCCATCTCGTCGAAGGCCCCGGCCTTGATCAGGGATTCGACGGTCCGCTTGTTGCAGACCACGGCCTCGACCTTGTCGAGGAAGTCGGGGAAGGAGGAGTACTTCCCCTTGGCCTTCCTGGTCTTGATGATCGAGTCGACGACGTTGGTGCCGACGTTGCGGACGGCGGTGAGCCCGAAGAGGATCACGTCGTCGCCCTGGGCCGCGAAGTTCGGCTCCGACTCGTTCACGTTCGGCGGGAGCACCTTGATGCCCATGCGCCGGCACTCGTTCAGGTAGATCGCGGACTTGTCCTTGTCGTCCTTGACCGAGGTGAGCAGGCCCGCCATGTACTCGGCCGGGAAGTTCGCCTTGAGGTAGGCGGTCCAGTAGGAGACCAGGCCGTACGCGGCCGAGTGGGCCTTGTTGAAGGCGTAGCCGGCGAAGGGCACCAGGACGTCCCAGAGCGCCTTGATCGCCGCGTCGCTGAACCCCTTCTTCCGGGCCCCCTCCTCGAAGATGACGAAGTTCTTCGCCAGCTCCTCGGGCTTCTTCTTGCCCATCACGCGGCGCAGGATGTCGGCCTCGCCGAGCGAGTACCCGGCGATGATCTGGGCGGCCTTCTGGACCTGCTCCTGGTAGACGATCAGGCCGTAGGTGACCGCGAGGACCTCTTCGAGCGGCTCCTCCAGCTCCGGGTGGATCGGGGTGATCTCCTGCTGCTTGTTCTTGCGCAGCGCGTAGTTCGTGTGCGAGTTCATGCCCATCGGGCCCGGCCGGTACAGGGCCGAGACGGCGGAGATGTCCTCGAAGTTGTCGGGCTTCATCAGGCGCAGCAGGGAGCGCATGGGCCCGCCGTCGAACTGGAAGACGCCGAGGGTGTCACCGCGGCCGAGCAGTTCGAAGGTCTTGGGGTCGTCGAGCGGCAGGCCGAGGAGATCGATGTCGATCCCCTTGTTGGCCTTCACCATCTTGACGGCGTCGTCCATGATCGTGAGGTTGCGCAGGCCGAGGAAGTCCATCTTCAGCAGGCCGAGCGACTCGCAGCTCGGGTAGTCCCACTGGGTGATGGTGACGCCGTCGGTGTGCCGGACCCAGACGGGCACGTGGTCGGTGATCGTCTCGCTGGACATGATCACGCCGGCCGCGTGCACGCCCATCTGGCGGACCAGGCCCTCGACGCCCATGGCGGTGTCGATGACCTTCTTCACGTCGGGCTCGTTCTCGTACATCCCGCGGATCTCGCCGGCCTCGCCGTAGCGCGGGTGCTTCGGGTCGAGGATGCCGGAGAGCGGGATGCCCTTGCCGAGGACGTCGGCGGGCATGGCCTTGGTGAGCCGGTCGCCCATGGCGTAGGGGTAGCCGAGGACGCGCGCGGAGTCCTTGATCGCGTTCTTGGCCTTGATGGTGCCGTAGGTGCCGATCATGGCGACCTTGTCGGCGCCGTACTTCTCGGTCACGTACCGGATCACCTCGACGCGCCTGCGCTCGTCGAAGTCGATGTCGACATCGGGCATGGAGACGCGCTCGGGGTTCAGGAACCGCTCGAAGATCAGACCGTGGGTGATCGGGTCGAGGTCGGTGATGCCCATGGCGTAGGCGACGATCGAACCGGCCGCGGAGCCACGGCCCGGGCCCACCGCGATGCCCTGGTTCTTGGCCCACATGATGAAGTCGGCGACCACGAGGAAGTAGCCGGGGAAGCCCATCGAGATGATCGTGTCCATCTCGTACTCGGCCTGCTTCATCCGGTCGTCCGGGATGCCTCCGGGGTAGCGGCGCTGCATGCCGCGCATGGTTTCCTCGCGGAACCAGGTGACCTCGGTGTAGCCGTCCGGGATGTCGAACTTCGGCATCAGGTTCCGGAACTGGAACATGCCCTCGGTGTCGATCTGGTCGGCGACCAGCTTCGTGTTGGCGCAGCCCTCCTGCCAGGCGTCCGAGGAGTCGATGGCGTACATCTCGTCCGTGGACTTCAGGTAGTAGCCGGTGCCGTCGAAGCGGAAACGGTCCGGGTCGGAGAGGTTCTTGCCGGTCTGGATGCACAGCAGGGCGTCGTGGGCGCCCGCCTCGCTCGCGTAGGTGTAGTGCGAGTCGTTCGTCACCAGCGGCGGGATGCCGAGCTTCTTGCCGATCTCCAGCAGCCCGTCGCGGACCCGGCGCTCGATCTCGATGCCGTGGTCCATGAGCTCCAGGAAGTAGCGCTCCTTGCCGAAGATGTCCTGGTATTCGGAGGCCGCCTTGAGGGCCTCGTCGAACTGGCCGAGGCGCAGTCGGGTCTGGAGTTCGCCGGAGGGGCAGCCGGTGGAGGCGATGAGCCCCTCGGACCACTGGCTGATGGTCTCCTTGTCCATGCGGGGCCACTTGGTGAGCCAGCCCTCGGCGTAGGCGTCGGAGGACAGCCGGAAGAGGTTGTTGAGGCCGGTGGCGTTCGCCGCCCAGATGGTCTTGTGGGTGTAACCGCCGGAACCGGAGACGTCGTCGCGCTTCTGGTGCGGCTGGCCCCACTGGATCCTGCGCTTGTTGCGCCGGGACTCGGGGGCGACGTACGCCTCGATCCCGATGATCGGCGTGACGCCGGACTTCTTCGCGGTGTGGAAGAAGTCATAGGCCCCGTGCAGGTTGCCGTGGTCGGACATGGCGATGTGGGACATGCCCATCTCGTTGCACGCGTTGAACATGTCCTTGAGCCGCGCGGCACCGTCCAGCAGCGAGTACTGGGTGTGGACGTGCAGGTGCGTGAACGGCGTTTTGGTCACGACGGCAGACCTCCGGGGGAAGTGAGGGGGCAGCCTCGAAGTCTACGTCGACCCGGTAAAAGATCGCGGGCACCGACGGGTACGGTCATCCGTTGCAGGACCAAGGACGCTGTCCGGAAACCGACCGGCAGCGCCGAACCACCCGCGCCACCTGGAGGCACCCGCCATGGCGGTCACCGAGACGACGAACGAGCAGCGCGCCGAACAGATACTGGACGTGTTCGACACCGCTTTCGGTGAGCTGCTCGCGGCCGACCCCGCCGCCTTCCAGGTCAAATTCCGCAAGATGGCGGCCTCGGCCTTCGCCTTCTACCGGGGCACGGCCTGCCTGTTCTACGCCGATCTGGAGCGGGAGCGGCACGGCGGTCCGTACCTGGACGAGCAGACCGGCCGGGTCTGGATCCACGGCGATCTGCACGCCGAGAACTTCGGCACGTACATGGACTCCAACGGCCGGCTGATCTTCAACGTCAACGACTTCGACGAGGCGTACGTCGGCCCCTTCACCTGGGACCTCAAGCGCTTCGCGGCCTCCGTCGCCCTGATCGGCTACACCAAGGCGCTCAGCGACGAGCAGATCACCGGCCTGGTGCGGACGTACGCCGCCGCCTACCGGGAGCGGATCCACGCCCTGGCCACCGGCGCCAAGAACGACGAGGTGCCGTCCTTCACCCTGGACACGGCCGAGGGCCCGCTGCTGGGGGCGCTGCGCGCGGCCCGGGCCCGGACCCGTTTCTCGCTGCTGGACTCGATGACCGAGATCCGCGACTTCGAGCGCCGCTTCACCGAGGGCGGCGGGGCGATCGAGCTGGACGCCGCCACCCGGTACAAGGTGCTGGCCGCCTTCGACGGGTACCTGGAGACCCTGCCGGAGGAGTCCCTGGTGCGCCCGGACTCCTACCGGGTCAAGGACGTCGTCGGCCGCCGGGGCGTGGGCATCGGCTCGGCGGGGCTGCCCTCCTACAACATCCTGCTGGAGGGGCACAGCGACGCCCTGGAGAACGACGTCGTGATCTACCTCAAGCAGGCGCAGACCCCGGCCGTGTCGCGGCACGTGACCGACCGGGCGGCGCGCGAGTACTTCCTGCACGAGGGCCACCGCACGGTGATCTCCCAGCGCGCGCTCCAGGCGCACGCCGATCCGTGGCTGGGCTGGACCGAGCTGGACGGCTCGGGGCAGCTGGTCGCGGAGGTCTCCCCGTACGCGGTGGACCTGGACTGGTCGGACATCGACGACCCGGAGGAGATCGCGGCCGTGGTCGCGGACCTGGGCCGGGCGACGGCGACCATGCACGCGGCGGCCGACGCGGCCGAGAGCGGGCAGTCGCTGGTGCCCTTCTCCACCGAGCGGGCGATCGACGCGGCGATCGCGGCCGACGAGGAGGGCTTCGCCGCTCTGCTGGTCGATTTCGCGCACGCCTACGGAGCCCGGGCGCGCGCCGACCACCAGATCTTCGTGGACCTCTTCCGCAATGGGCGGATTACCGCCTGAACGTCCGCTTGTGTGCGGGGGGCCACAGTCCCCCGCACACAGGGACGCATGGCACACTCGGCCGCAATGGACATATCAGAGGCAGGGCCACGAGGGCTGCGGGCGGCGCTGTTCAGCGCGCTCGTCGTGCTGCTCTCGGCCGGCTCGCACGTCCTGATGTCCCGGGTGCCGCTGCCGCCCGCGCTGGTGGCCGGGGCCTTCACCGCCGTCTTCGGACTGGCCTTCGTACTGGCCGGGCGCGAGCGCGGCTTCGGTGCGATCGCCGGGCTGCTGGTCCCGCTGGAGCTGGCCGCCGACACAGCCTTCACCGCCGCCCAGCACTTCTGCTACGGCCCCGCGGGCGGCCCGGTCGACGGTCCGCTGCGCGCGCTGGGGCTGGCCGAGCTGTGCGGGGGCACCCCGGTGGGCGGCCCGCTGACCGAGGTCACCGGGGCCGCTCCGGATCCCGCCCTGCTGCTCGCCTCGCCCGCGCCCTGGACGCCCTGGCTGCTGCTCGGGGCGCACGTCTCGGTGGGGCTGCTGGCCGCGCTGTGGCTGCGCCGCGGGGAGCGGGCGCTGGGCCGGCTGCTGCGGGTGGTCGCGGTGCGCGCCTTCCGGCCGCTGCTGCTGGCGGTGGCCTCGGGCGGCGCCGCCCCGCCGTCCGCGCGGCCCGCGCCGCGCACGGCACGTCCGGGCGCGGGGGCCCGTACGCGCTTCCCCGTGCACTCCGTGGGACGGAGGGGACCGCCCCGTCCGGCGCCGCTGTTCGGCGTCTGACCCAGGCAGTCCCCCATCCGACCCGCATCACCCCACGGAGTACCCCATGAGTTCTCGCAACAGCCAGGCCAACAAGGCAGCCGCCCGCGAGAAGCTGCGCGCCGAGCGCGAGCGCCAGGCGAAGAAGGACAAGGCCCGTCGGCAGTTCATCGTGGCGGGCGCGGTCGTCGCCGCCCTCGCCCTGGCGGGCGGGATCGGCTACGCGGTCGTCCAGAACACCAAGCCGACCGCCTGGGAGGCCGCGGCCACGGCCACGCTGGTCAAGCCGAAGAACACCACCGGCGACAACGGCACGACCGTGGTCATCGGCAAGGCCGACGCGAAGAAGACCCTGGAGCTGTACGAGGACTCGCGCTGCCCGGCCTGCGCCCAGTTCGAGCAGAGCTCCGGCGCCCAGGTGAAGAAGGACGTCGACGCGGGCAAGTTCAAGCTCCAGTACTTCGGCGCGACCTTCATCGACAACATGTCCTCCGGCGAGGGCTCGAAGAACGCCCTCAGCGCGCTGGGCGCGGCGCTCGACGTCAGCCCCGAGGCGTTCCTGGAGTACAAGGCCGCGCTGTACTCGACGGCGAACCACCCCGACGAGCGCGACGACGCCTTCGCCAAGGACGCGGCCCTGCTGAAGATCGCGGACCAGGTCCCGGCCCTCAAGGGCAACGCGGCCTTCAAGAAGGCGGTCGAGGACGGCACCTACGACCGCTGGGCGCTGGAGATGTCGAAGGCGTTCAACAAGTCCGGGGTGACGGGCACTCCGACGCTGAAGATGGACGGCAAGAAGATCGAGACCCCGCAGACGGTCGACGCGTACAACACGGCGATCGACGCGGCGCTGAAGGGCTGATCAAGGGCGCTGATCAAGGGCTGATCAACGGCTGATCCCGCGACGGCGGGACCAAAGGGCGGGCGAACTCCCAGAGTTCGTCCGCCCTTTGCCTGTCCAGCACTGTTTTCTGGCCTTACTGGCCAGTAATCTGACCGCCCGTGACCAGTCTTCTCCCCTCCTCCGCCACCGAGCCGCGCCGCCGTACGGTCGTCAAGGCCGCCGCCGGTGTCGCCGCGCTCGCCCCCTTCGCCGCGACGGCCGCCCTGGGAAGCGCCGCCCACGCCGCCGAGAACGCGCCGCTCTTCCTGCACGGCGTCGCCTCGGGCGACCCGCTGCCCGACGGCATCCTGCTCTGGACCCGCGTCACCCCCACCGCCGAGGCCGTCCCCGGCTCCGGCCTCGGCCCCGCCACCCGCGTGGACTGGGAGGTGGCCGAGGACCGGGCCTTCTCCCGGATCACCGCGAGCGGCTCCGTCACCGCGACCGCGGCCGCCGACCACACCGTCAAGGCCGACGTGCGCGGGCTGCGCCCGCAGACCACCTACTGGTACCGCTTCACCGCGGGCGCCACCATCTCCCCCGCCGGGCGGACCCGCACCGCCCCGGCGAACGAAGCCCAGGTGCCCGGCGTCCGCTTCGGCGTCGTGTCCTGCGCGAACTGGGAGTCCGGGTACTTCTCGGCCTACCGGCACCTGGCCGCCCGTACCGACCTGGACGCGGTGCTGCACCTGGGTGACTACATATACGAGTACAAGACCGGGGGGTTCCCGGAGGCGAAGTACGTGGTGCGTCAGCACGAGCCGCTGCACGAGATCCTCACCCTCGCCGACTACCGCACCCGGCACGGCAAGTACAAGACGGACGCGGACCTGCGGAACCTGCACGCCGTCCATCCGGTGATCGCGATATGGGACGACCACGAGTTCGCCAACGACGCCTGGTCGGGCGGGGCCGAGAACCACACCCCGGGCACCGAGGGCGACTGGGCGGCCCGCGCCGCCGCCGCGAAGCAGGCCTACTTCGAGTGGATGCCGGTCCGCACCTCCACCGAGGGCACCGTCTACCGTCGGCTGCGCTTCGGCGGCCTCGTCGACCTGCTCCTGCTGGACCTGCGCACCTTCCGCTCGCAGCAGGCCACCGTCGGCAGCGGCAAGGTCGACGACCCGGAGCGCACCATCACCGGCCGGACCCAGCTGGACTGGCTCAAGTCGGGGCTGGCCTCCTCGCAGGCGGCGTGGAAGCTGGTCGGCACCTCGGTGATGATCTCGCCGGTGGCCTTCGGCTCGCTCCCGGCGCACCTGCTGGAGCCGCTGGCCGAGCTGCTGGGGCTGCCCAAGGGCGGGCTCGCCGTCAATGTCGACCAGTGGGACGGGTACACGGACGACCGGGCGGAGCTGCTGGGCCACCTGAGCGGCCGGAACATCAAGAACACGGTGTTCCTGACCGGTGACATCCACATGGCCTGGGCCAACGACGTGCCGGTGACGGCGGCGACGTACCCCTTCTCCAAGTCGGCCGCGGTCGAGTTCGTGGTGACCTCGGTGACCTCGGACAACCTCGACGACATCCTGCACGTCCCGGCCGACACCGTCTCCCTGGTGGCCGAAACGGCCGTGAAGGCCGCCAACCGCCATGTGAAATGGCTGGACATGGACGCTCACGGGTACGGGGTTCTGGACGTGACCGCCGAGCGGTCGCAGATGGACTACTACGTGATCTCGGACAAAACCAAGCAGGACGCGACCACGTCCTGGGAGCGGTCCTACCGGACGCTGAACGGTACCCAGAAGGTGGAGCGGGCAGACCGGCCCGTTCGCTGACAGACCGTCAATTTTCCTGTGAGCGGGGGTTTTCGGCCACGTTTCGGAAGCCCCCGCTCCCCTGAAGCAACAAATCTTTTACTTTCAAGCATTGACTCAAAGATGACATGCGCACGTAAGCTTCGCGCCAGCGTGAGGAAATACCTCCGCCCCCACCACGCTACGAGGAGCCAACGTGCGCGCTGCTGCCCGCATATCCCCCCTTCTCCGCCGCCGCCTCATGGGCACGGCCGTCCTCGCCGGAACCCTGGCCTTCGCGCCGCTGACCGTCCCCACCACGGTCGCCGCCGCCTCGCCCAAAACCCCCGCCGAGGTCTGCGCCGACCAGGGCTCCGGCGCCGCCGCCAACGCCCGTGTGACGCGCCCCCAGGCGAAGCACGCGTCCGACCCCAACGAGGTGTCGGACGCGCAGGTCAAGGCCATGGACGCCGACCTGAAGTCGAAGCTGGGCCTGGCGGCCGCCACCGCCAAGGCGGAGCAGCTCGACGGCCTGCGCGCGAGCGCCGGCGCCGTCGCCGCGACGACGACCATCCCGGTCTACGTCCACGTGATCACCAACGGCTCCGCCGGACAGCTGACGTCCGCCCAGATCAACAGCCAGATCGCGGTCCTGAACGCCGCCTACGCGGGCCAGGGCAGCGGCAACGTCGACTCCGGCTTCCAGTTCTCGCTGGCCGGCACCGACACCACGAACAACGCGACCTGGTACACCGTCTCCGACGGCACCAAGGCCGAGAAGGACATGAAGAACGCCCTGCGCAAGGGCGGCAAGAACGCGCTGAACCTCTACACCGCCAACCTCGGCGGCGGGCTGCTCGGCTGGGCCACCTTCCCCAGCTCCTACGCCTCGCAGCCCACGATGGACGGCGTGGTCATCCTCAACAGCTCCATCCCCGGTGGCTCGGCCACCAACTACAACCAGGGCGACACCGCCACCCACGAGGTCGGCCACTGGCTGGGGCTCTACCACACCTTCCAGGGCGGCTGCTCGGGCAGCGGTGACTCGGTCTCCGACACCCCGGCCGAGTCCAGCGCGGCGTTCGAGTGCCCGACCGGGCGCGACACCTGCACCGCGAGCGGCGTGGACCCGATCCACAACTTCATGGACTACACGTACGACTCGTGCATGTACCAGTTCACCGCGGGCCAGGTGGCCCGCATGAAGAGCATGTGGACCGCCTACCGCGGCTAGTGGCACAGCGGTGACGGGGCACGGTCCGGCATCCGCCGGGCCGTGCCCCCTCGTCGTGAACGACGGCTTCCGTTGTCTCCCCCATCGCGCGGAACCCGACCGCCGCGCGGGACGCCCTAAAGGCTGTCGAGGAACGCGAGGGCCGCCTTCCAGGTCTGGTCGGCGGCCTCCTCGTCGTAGTCCGGCAGGTCCGGGTCCGTGTAGAGGTGGCCCGCGCCCGGGTACCGGTGGACCTCGACGTCCGCGCCCGCGCGCTGCATCCGCAGGTACCAGGCGGTCAGCCAGTCGTGCGGCTCGAAGGGGTCCGGGTCCGCGAGGTGCAGCTGCACCGGCAGCTCGTCCACGGCCGCGTCGTCGGCGATGTCCGAGGTGCCATGCAGGAGCAGCAGCCCGCGCGCCTTGTCGTCGGCGAAGGCGAGGTGCTGGGCGATCGAGCCGCCGAAGGAGAAGCCGGCGTAGACCAGACCGCTGTCGGAGAAGGGGGCCGCCGCCAGGACCGCCCGCTTGAGCAGCTCGTCGCGGCCGATCTCCTCCTGGTGGGCCATGCCCTCCTCGACCGTCTCGAACGTCCGCCCCGCGAAGAGGTCGGGGACCTGCACCTCGTGCCCGGCGGCGCGCAGCCGCTCGGCGGCGGCGTGCACCGCGGGCCGCAGTCCGTACGTCGAGTGGAAAAGCATGATGTTCATGAGGCAATCGTGCCAGCTCCGCGGGCTCCCGCCCACGGGAGGCCGACCGGCTCCGCTACGGTCGGGGCATGGAGACCGTACTGCGCCCGCTGATCGTCGTCGGCGGCTCGGTCGTACTCACCCTGCTCGCCGGGTGGCTGCTCGACCTGCTGCTGCGCCGCGCCGACGCCCGGCACCGGGAGACCCCGCTGTGGGGTCTGCTGCGCCGCTGCCGCCCGCCGTTCCTGCTGCTGCTGTGGGCGGCCCTGCTGCGGGCCTCCTACCCGCAGGCCAAGGTGCTGGAGGAGCACCGGGACGGCGTCGGCCGCGCCCTCGACCTGGTGCTGATCGGGGCGGCGGCCTGGCTGCTGGTGCGGATCGCAACCGCGGCCGTGGAGTCCGTGTACGCGCGCTACGCCGCCGGGGCCACCGACCAGGCCCGGGTCCGCCGGGTCCGTACCCAGGTCACGCTCATCCAGCGGGCCGTCACGGCGATGGTCGTCGTGCTGGCCGTGGCCGCGATGCTGCTGACCTTCCCGACCATGCGGACGGTCGGCGCCTCGATGCTGGCCTCGGCGGGCGTCGTCGGCATCGTGGCGGGCATCGCGGCGCAGTCCACGCTCGGGAACCTCTTCGCCGGGCTGCAGATCGCCTTCGGCGACACCGTGCGGATCGGGGACACGGTCGTCGTGGACAAGGAGTGGGGGAAGGTCGAGGAGATCACCCTGACCTTCCTCGTGGTGCGGACCTGGGACGAGCGGCGGATCACGATGCCGGTGTCGTACTTCACCGGGAAGCCGTACGAGAACTGGTCGCGCGGCGGTGCGGAGATGACCGGGACGGTCTACCTGCACCTGGACCACCGGGCGCCGGTCGCCCTGATGCGGGAGAAGCTCCAGGACATCCTCAAGGAGCACCCCGAGTGGGACGGCCGCTCCAGCGGCCTGGTCGTCACCGACACCACCCCGCACACCATCCAGGTCCGCGCCGTGGTCACCGCGAAGGACGCCGACGACATCTGGACCCTGCGCTGCGCGGTCCGCGAGCGGCTGATCGCCTGGCTGGCCGCGGAACACCCGTACGCCCTCCCCCGGATCGCCACCTCACCGGCCGCCGAGTCGCCGGCCGAAGGTTAGCCGGAACAGCGCCCCGCCACCCGGGGCCCGCCGCGCCTCCAGCTCGGCGCCGTGCGCGCGGGCGATCTGGCGGGCCATGGCGAGGCCGAGGCCCGAGCCGGGCAGGGCGCGGGAGGCGTGCGCGCGGTAGAAGCGGTCGAAGACGTACGGGAGGTCCTCGTCCGAGATGCCCGGGCCGTGATCGCGTACGGTCAGCTCCGGGCGGCCGTCGGGAGCGGTCAGCCCGACCTCCACCGGCAGCCCCGGCGGGCTGAACTTGGCCGCGTTGTCGAGGAGGTTGGCCAGCAGCCTGCTGAGCCGGGCCGGGACGCCGGGAACCGTGCCCCCGGCCCCGCGGACCCCCTCGTCCACCCGGAGGACGAACGGGACGGCCGGCCAGTGCGTACGGGCCGCCGCCACCCCGTGTTCCAGCAGCGCGGCGAGGCGCACCTGTTCCACCAGGGGCTGTGGCTCCTCGTCCCGGGCCAGCTCGATCAGGTCGTTGACCAGCCCGGTCACCTCCCGCAGCTGACGGCCCAGCGCCCCGGCGGCCCGCTCGCGCTGCTCGGGGGTCAGCCGGTCGGCCCGGGCCAGCAGTTCGGCGTTGGTCCGCAGCGCGGTGAGCGGGGTGCGCAGCTCGTGCGAGGCGTCGGCGACCAGCCTGCGCTGGGCGGTGACGGACTGCTCCAGCTCGCCCAGCATCGTGTTGAAGCTGTCCGCGAGGCGGGTGATCTCGTCCTCCCGTCCCGGTGGCGGCAGTTCGATCCGGTGCCGGGGGTCGCGGGTCGCGGCGATCCGCGCCGCGGTGGCGGTGAGCCGGGTGACGGGCGCGAGCCCGGTGCGCGAGACCCCGTACCCGAGGGCGGCCGCGAGCAGCACCCCGGCCGCGCCCGTCAGGAGCAGCAGGTGGGCGGCGTCCGTGATGCCCGCCTCGACGGTGTCGGCGCGCAGCGCGACCTGCAGCGCCCGCCCGTCCGCGAAGTCGGTGGTCAGCATCCGGGCGGGGAACCCGGCCACCTCGATGTCCGTGTAGTAGGGCGCCCGCTCGCCCGCGGCGACCTCCCGGGCCCGCGCGCCGACCGGCAGCAGGAACCCCTGCGCCGGGTCCCGGCCCGGGTCCCGCGGCACCACCTCGGCGCAGGCGGGCGCCGCCAGGAAGCGGCACTGCCCGGCCAGGGTCCCGGGCCCCGCCCCGGGGTCGCGCTGTGCGGCGAGCCGGGCGGACTGGGTGAGGCTGAGGTCGAGCTGGTGGTAGAGCGCGGAGCGCACGACGGCGAAGGCGGCCCCGCACACCCCCAGCGCGACGAACGCGACGGCCGCGGTGACGGCGAGCGCCAGCCGGGTCCGCAGCGGGCGGCGGCGCCGCCAGGGCGCGCCGAGCTCGCGCCGGCCGCCCCGCCCGGGCCCGGGCCCGGGCCCGGGCTTGTTGCTGGGGGCGCTCACGCCGCGTCCAGCCGGTAGCCGACCCCGTGCACCGTGTGGACCAGCCGGGATTCGCCCGCCGCTTCCAGCTTCCGGCGCAGGTAACCGACGTACACGGCGAGGGAGTTGGAGTCCGGCCCGAAATCGCGCCCCCAGACCAGCTCCAGGATCAGCTCGCGCGGCAGCACCTGGCCGGGGTGGCGCAGCAGCAGTTCGAGCAGGGCGGCCTCGGTCCGGCTGAACTCCAGGCTCCGGCCGCCCCGGTGCCCGGTCCGGGTCGCCGGGTCCAGGACGAGGTCGGCGTAGCCCAGCTCGCCGGAGCCCGCGCCCGCGTCCGGCGCGGCCCGCCGCAGCAGCGCCCGGACCCGGGCCACCAGCTCGTCCAGGGCGAACGGTTTGACGAGGTAGTCGTCCGCCCCCGCCTCCAGCCCGTCGACCCGCTCGCTGACCGAGCCGAGCGCGGTGAGGACGAGTACGGGCGTACGGTCGCCCAGAGCCCGCAGCCGACGGCACACCGCGAGCCCGTCGAGCACCGGCATCATCACGTCGAGCACGAGCGCGTCGGGCTGCCAGCTCCCGACCTCGGCCAGCGCGGCCAGCCCGTCGGCGGCCCCGCGCACCTCGTACCCCTCGACCGCGAGGCCGTCCTCGACGGCGGCCCGCACCTCGGGCTCGTCGTCCACCACCAGAATCCGCTGACCGCCACTCGTCTGACCACTCATGGAACAAAGGGTGCCAAAGGGTTCTGAGAGTTCCTCTTAGAGGTCGTTTTAATCTTTCTTGGGTCGTTATCGACTGACTTGAGGACGGCTGGATGGCGCTGCAGGAGAGTCAGCAGGTGTGGCTGCGCCCGATGAGGTCTGAGGGGTGACGAATGAGGCGAGAAGCTGCTCTTGCCCGTCTCATCCCATGATGCCCGGCGAGCGGAGCCGGGTGCTTCCATCGTCATCCCTGTGCGCCTGGGCACACTCGGTCCGGCGCGGTACGCCGGAAGCATGGAGAAGCGACGTCCGTATCCGAGTGATCTGTCCGATGCCCGCTGGGAGTTGATCGAGCCAGTGCTGTCCGCCTGGCGTTTCGAGCGCCGCGGCAGGGCTCTGGACTTCGGCCGGCCTCCACGGCATGACCTGCGCGAGATCATGAACGCGATCCTCTACGTGGACCGCACCGGCTGCCAGTGGGCCTACCTCCCGCATGACTTCCCGCCACACCAAAGTGTCTACGGCTACTTCGCCAGATGGGCTGACGAGGGGGTGTTTGCCCAGCTCAACGGGGTCCTACGGCGCCTCCTGCGTGAGAAGGAAGGGCGGAACGCGGAGCCTTCGGCATGTGTGATCGACGCCCAGAGCGTCAAGACCTCCACCAGCGTTCCCGCCGCCAGCCAGGGCATCGACGCCGGCAAGAAGATCGCGGGCCGCAAACGAAGCATCGTCACCGACACGCTCGGCCTCCTCCTCACGGTGCTGGTCACCGCGGCCAGCGTGCAGGACTCCGTCGCCGGCACCCGCCTCATCGACCAGGTCGCCGCCGAACATCCCGCAATCCGCAAGGTCTGGGTCGACGGCGGCTACCGCCAACACCTCGTCGAACACGCCGCCACCCTCGGCATCGACATGGAGATCACCACCCGTACCCCCGGGACCAGGGGCTTCACCCCCATCCCCAAGCGGTGGGCGGTCGAGCGGACCTACGGCTGGCTCATGCTCCACCGACGCCTGGCCCGCGACTACGAAACCCTGCCCACCCGCTCCGCAGCCATCATCCAGCTTGCGATGACCGACCTCATGGCCCGCCGCCTCACCGGCGAGAACACCATCTCCTGGCGCGACCCAAAGAAGCCACTAAAACAGCCCATCCCTGGATGAAACAACGGATCAAAACGACCTCTTAGAGGACGTCTGGTTCGTGTAGTTCATGGGTGATTATGGTTTATGCGTCTCGCCAGGTTGGGGTGGTTTCGCCGGTTGCGCGTTTGGCGAGGGTGGAGATGGCGGCGAGGCGGATCATGCTTTCGGAGTGTTCGGGTTTGGTTTCGTAGTCGCGGGCGAGTCTGCGGTGCTGCATGATCCAGCCCAGGCTGCGTTCCACGACCCATCGGCGGGGTAGGACGGAGAAGCCCTTGACCTGGGTGTTTCTAGGGACGACGTCGACGTCGATGCCGAGTTTCGCGCCGTGTTCGACGGCCTGGTTCTTGTAGCCGGTGTCGGCCCAGACTTTGGTGATGCTTGGGTGGGCGGCTGCGGTGCGGGTGAGGAGCTGTTTGCCGGCTTCGTTGTCGGAGACGCTGGCCGCGGTGACCATGACCAGGAGTAGTAGGCCGAGGGTGTCGACGACGATGCTGCGTTTGCGGCCCACGATCTTCTTTCCTGCGTCGATGCCCTGGGTATTGAGGGGCACGGTGTGGGCGGTCTTGACGGACTGTGAGTCGATGACGCAGGCCGTTGGCTGGGGGTCGCGGCCTTCTTTCTCGCGGACCAGGCGGTGTAGACGGACTCCGAGTTGCTCGATGGTGCCGTCTGCGGTCCAGGCGGTGAAGTAGGAGAAGACGGTGGTGTGGGCGGGGAAGTCGTGTGGCAGGTAGCGCCAGGGGATGCCGGTGCGGTTGACGTAGAGGATCGCGTTCATGACTTCACGCAGGTCAGCGGCCTTGCGCCCGATGTTGAGGGAGGTCTTCTGCCGCTCGGCTCTCCAAGCGTTCAGGACCGGTTCGATCAGGGCCCAGCGGGCGTCGGACAGATCGGAGGGGTATGGCTTGCGGGCCGGCTGTGCAGTCATGACGCTACTGATACGGTCCGTAGCTCGCGGAGGGCTGTGCCGTTGCTCGACCCGGCGCCACCAAGTCCGGCATTTTCGAACCGGACAGGAGCTTTAGTCGTAAACCTGGGCGACGCGCCCGACTGGAAGCCGGACAGGCCGGGTACGAAATCGGCGGAATCGCTAGCGAATGCTGCTTCTCGGACTCTCCACAGACGGCATCAAACCGGGCTTCAACGGACAGAACATCCACTTAGAGGTCGTTTTAATCTTTCTTGGGTCGTTATCGACTGACTTGAGGACGGCTGGATGGCGCTGCAGGAGAGTCAGCAGGTGTGGCTGCGCCCGATGAGGTCTGAGGGGTGACGAATGAGGCGAGAAGCTGCTCTTGCCCGTCTCATCCCATGATGCCCGGCGAGCGGAGCCGGGTGCTTCCATCGTCATCCCTGTGCGCCTGGGCACACTCGGTCCGGCGCGGTACGCCGGAAGCATGGAGAAGCGACGTCCGTATCCGAGTGATCTGTCCGATGCCCGCTGGGAGTTGATCGAGCCAGTGCTGTCCGCCTGGCGTTTCGAGCGCCGCGGCAGGGCTCTGGACTTCGGCCGGCCTCCACGGCATGACCTGCGCGAGATCATGAACGCGATCCTCTACGTGGACCGCACCGGCTGCCAGTGGGCCTACCTCCCGCATGACTTCCCGCCACACCAAAGTGTCTACGGCTACTTCGCCAGATGGGCTGACGAGGGGGTGTTTGCCCAGCTCAACGGGGTCCTACGGCGCCTCCTGCGTGAGAAGGAAGGGCGGAACGCGGAGCCTTCGGCATGTGTGATCGACGCCCAGAGCGTCAAGACCTCCACCAGCGTTCCCGCCGCCAGCCAGGGCATCGACGCCGGCAAGAAGATCGCGGGCCGCAAACGAAGCATCGTCACCGACACGCTCGGCCTCCTCCTCACGGTGCTGGTCACCGCGGCCAGCGTGCAGGACTCCGTCGCCGGCACCCGCCTCATCGACCAGGTCGCCGCCGAACATCCCGCAATCCGCAAGGTCTGGGTCGACGGCGGCTACCGCCAACACCTCGTCGAACACGCCGCCACCCTCGGCATCGACATGGAGATCACCACCCGTACCCCCGGGACCAGGGGCTTCACCCCCATCCCCAAGCGGTGGGCGGTCGAGCGGACCTACGGCTGGCTCATGCTCCACCGACGCCTGGCCCGCGACTACGAAACCCTGCCCACCCGCTCCGCAGCCATCATCCAGCTTGCGATGACCGACCTCATGGCCCGCCGCCTCACCGGCGAGAACACCATCTCCTGGCGCGACCCAAAGAAGCCACTAAAACAGCCCATCCCTGGATGAAACAACGGATCAAAACGACCTCTTAGAACCTTCTTAGGGCGCACCGGGAGTGTGCGGGCATGACCACACCACTCTCCGTCGTGATCGGTGCGGGCGGCACCGGCGGCCACATCTATCCGGGGCTCGCGCTCGCCGAGGCGCTGCGCGCCGCCGTCCCCGGGGCGGTCATCTCGTTCATCGGGACCGAGCGCGGTCTGGAGACCGAGCTGATCCCCGGCGCGGGCTACCGGCTGCACACCGTCGACATGATCCCCTTCGACCCCGCGCTCGGCGCGAAGCGCTATCTGCTGCCCGCGGCCCTGCTGCGGTCGGCGGGCCAGGCCCGTGCGGTCATCCGCGCCCAGGGCGCGCGGGTCGTCGTCGGCATGGGCGGCTACCCGAGCGCCCCCGCCGTGCTGGGGGCCCGGCTGGCCGGGCTGCCCGCCGTGATCCACGAGTCCAACGCGGTGCCGGGCCGGGCCAACCGGTTCGCGGCCCGGCTCACCCCGCACGTCGCCGTCGCCTTCGACCGCAGCCGGGCCCACCTGACGGGCGGGGCCCGGGCGCTGACCACCGGCATGCCGATCTCCGCGGCGCTGGCCGGGCTCGCGCGGCGCGGCCACCGGGAGCGCGAGGCGCTGCGCGCCGAGGCGCGGCGGGCCCTGCGGGTGCCCGCCGGGCGGCGGCTGGTGGTGTTCAACGGGGGCAGCCTGGGCGCCGTGCGGCTGACCGGGGCCGCGGCCGCGCTGGCCGCGCTCTGGCAGGACCGTGACGACGTACAGCTGCTGATCAAGACCGGTCCGAAGGCGCTGGACACCGCCGTCGCGGACCTCATGGCCGGCGGCGGCAGCCGGGTCGCGCGGGCCGTGCCGTACCTGGACCGGATGGACCTGGTCTACGCGGCGGCGGACCTGGTGGTGTGCCGGGCGGGGTCGGCGACCGTCGCGGAACTCGCCGCGACCGGGGTCCCGGCCGTGCTGGTGCCGTATCCGCACGCGCCCGGCGACCACCAGACGCACAACGCCCGGGTGCTGTCGGACGCGGGCGCCGGTCTGCTGCTGGCGGACGGCGACACCACCGGGGAGCGGCTCGCCGCCCTCCTCGGGCCGCTGCTCGGCGATCCGGCGCGGCTGGCCGCCATGGCCGGGGCCGCGGATCCGGGCCCGCACGCGCGGGCCGCCGAACTCCTGGCCGCCGAGGTCCTGCGGGTCTGCGGCCACCCCCTTCCCTTCCCCTCCCCCTCCCTGGAGCACGCATGAGCACCGCAGCACACCCGAAGACCGCGGCCACGGCCCCCGCCACCGCCACCGCCACCGACTGGAGCGGCCGCACGGTCCTCGTCACCGGGGCGGAGGGATTCATCGGCTCCGCCCTGGTCGACCTGCTGGTGGCGCGGGGCGCCCGGGTGCGGGCCTTCGTGCACTACAAGCCGTACGCCGACAAGGGCCACCTGGCGCGCTACCTGGCCGATCCGGACGGCCCGGTCGAGATGTGGGCGGGCGACGTCCGGGACGCGGGGCGGGTCAGCGACGCGGTGGCCGGGTGCGACACCGTGTTCCACCTGGCCGCGCTGATCGGGATCCCGTACAGCTACGTGTCACCGGGCGCCTACGTCCAGACGAACGTGACCGGCACCGAGAACGTGGCCGAGGCCTGTCGGCGGCACGCCGTGCGGCGGCTGGTGCACACCTCGACCAGTGAGGTGTACGGGACGGCGCTGACCGCGCCGATCGCGGAGAGCCACCCGCTGCAGCCGCAGTCGCCGTACTCCGCGTCGAAGATCGGCGCGGACATGATGGCGCTCTCCTTCCACCACGCCTTCGGCCTGCCGGTGACGGTGGTGCGGCCGTTCAACACCTACGGCGCGCGGCAGTCGGCGCGGGCCGTGATCCCGGCGATCCTGGCGCAGCTGCACTCCGGGGCGCGGGAGGTCCGGCTGGGTTCGCTGACCCCGACGCGGGACTTCACGTACGTGACGGACACGGCCGAGGGGTTCCTCGCGGTCGCGGAGTGCGACCGGGCGCTGGGTGAGGTGGTCAACCTCGGCTCCGGGCAGGAGATCTCCATCGGCGAGCTGGCCTCGGCGCTGATCACGGCCTCGGGGCGGGACGCGGAGGTCGTGGTCGACCCGGCGCGGCTGCGGCCGTCGGGGAGCGAGGTACAGCGGCTGCTGTCGGACAACTCCCGGGCCCGCGAATGGGCGGGCTGGCACCCCCGCGTCCCCCTGTCGACAGGCCTCTCCCTGACCTCGGACTGGATCGCATCCCACCTCCCCCTCTTCGCTCCGGACCGCTACCAGGTGTAGCCGCCAATCCAGCCCCGCCCCGGCATCTCCGGCCCCGCCAAACCCAGCCCCGCCGGCGATTGAGGCGCCGCCGGAGGCGAAACCGGGCCGCGGCCGGGCCACATGCCGCACCGGGACACACCTCGGCACCGGCTACGGATTGCGGAGGCTGCGGACGTCCAGGTGGCGCAGGACCCGGTCCACGATCTCCGGATCCGCACCGGGCTCACTGCGCGCCGCAAGCACCTCGTGCCGCGCGGCGGACATCATCTCCCGCTGGATCCGCTGGACGTCCCGGATCCGCTCGACCCGCTTCGCGTACGCCGCCCGCCGCTCCTCGTCGACCATGTCGGGACTGATCCTCGCCCCGACGTCATACGCCCGCCGGTGCAATTGATCGACCAGATCGTCCGGCAGCTGCTCCACCTCCTCGATCTCCTTCAGCCGCCGCTTCGCGGCCTTCGCCGCGCGAATCGCCAGCGCCCGCTCGACATCGCGGTCCGCGTCCACATCCGCCTCCACCCCCAGCCTGCGGACCAGCCACGGCAGGGTGAGCCCCTGGAGCACCAGGGTCGCCATGATCACGGCGAAGGCGATGAAGACGATCTCGTCGCGGACCGGGAAGGGCTCCCCGGAGTCCGTCTTGTACGGGAGCGCCAGGGCCAGCGCCACCGAGGCCACCCCCCGCATCCCGGCCCACCACATGACCACGCTCTCGCGCCAGGTCAGCGGGATCTCCTCGTCGACATCGCGCCGGTCGTGCAGCTTCTGCGCCAGCCAGGACGCGGGCATCAGCCACAGCAGCCGGACCCCGACGACGACCGCGATGACGGCCGCCGCCCATCCGGCCATGTTCTCCTCGCGCCCGTGCGCCGTACCGAAGACGTTGTGCAGCTCCAGGCCGATCAGCCCGAAGGCGACGCCGGTGACGAGCATGTCGACGACTTCCCAGAAGGTGTGCCCGGCGAGCCGCCCGAGCACGTCGTCGGCGTCCGTGGCGTACTCGGCCAGGAACAGGGCGGTGACCAGCACGGCCAGTACGCCCGACCCCCGCAGCTCCTCGGCGAGCACGTACGCGACGAACGGCACCAGCAGGGTCAGCCCGATCTGGAGCGTGGCGTCGTCGAGCCGCCCCATCAGCCGGTTGGTGGCCCAGCCGAGCGCCAGGCCGACGGCCACGGCGACGACGGCGGACAGCACGAACTCACCGAGCGCGCCCGGCCAGGAGAAGCTGCCGCTGACGGCCGCGCCGACGGCCACGTGGTAGAGCACGATGGCGGTCACGTCGTTGAAGAGGCCCTCGCCCTCCAGGATCGACACCATCCGGCGGGGCAGCCCCAGCGCTCCGGCGACGGCGGTGGCCGCGACCGGGTCGGGCGGGGCGACGAGCGCACCGAGCGCGACGGCCGCGGCGATGGACATCCCGGGCACGACGGCGTGCGCGACGGCGGCCACGGCGGCGGTGGTCACGAAGACGAGGGCGACCGCGAGCAGCAGGATGGGCCGGACGTTGGCCGCGAACTGCCGCCAGGAGGTCCGTTGCACGGAGGCGTACAGCAGCGGTGGCAGCACGAGCGGCAGGATGAACTCGGGCGGGATGTCGACGTTCGGCACGACGGGAACGAGGGCCAGGATCACCCCGCCGATGGTCATCAGTACCGGCGCGGGCAGCCCGAGCCGGTCACCGAGCGGAACGGTGACGACGGCCCCGAGCAGGAGCACGAAGAGGAGGGCGAGCTGATCCACTCCCTCACTCTGCCCCATGGCGGCTGGTGAACGCGCTAGGCCTGCGGGCGCGTGCGGCCGAGCGGGGGCGGTGCCGGGGTGGCCTCCGGCGGCGCCTCAAACGCCGGCGAGGCTGAGGTGGTGGCACTGATAGGCGGCAGCGCCAGGCGCCCCGATCCAGCCTTGCCGGCGCAGGAAGCCGGGCCTCAGCCGAGCCGCATCCAGCGCCGCCGGCGTTTGCGGCGCCGCCGGAGGCAGGAGACCACCGCTAGCGCAGCGCCCGCCGCATCGCGCGGTGCGGCATGCCCGCGTCGTCGAACTCCGGGCCGTAGGCGACGTATCCCAGGCGCTCGTAGAACCCGAGTGCGTGCGTCTGCGCGCCGAGGTCCACCGCGTCCAGGCCGAGCCGCACCGCCTCGGCCTCGATCGCCCGGACCAGCGCGGCCCCCACCCCGAGCCCCCGCGCGGCCTTCGTCACGGCCAGCCGGCCGAGCGAGCCGACGCCCGCGGAGCCGGTCTTGCCGAGCGCGGCCTCGCCGTGCAGCAGCCGCCCGGTGCCGAGCGGGCCGCCCGGGCCCACGGCCAGGACGTGGACCGCGCCCGCGTCGTAGGCGTCGTACTCCAGGGACTCCGGGACGGCCTGCTCGATCACGAAGACCTCGGTCCGTACGGCGAAGCAGGCGGCCCGGTCGGCCTCCGACTCCGCGACCCGGACCTCGTACGCGACGCGATCCGCCACGCTCACTCGCTCTCGGCGCGGATCACGTCCAGCGCGTGCTGCAGGTCGGCCGGGTAGGTGCTCTCGAACTCGACCCACCGGCCGTCCGAGGGGTGCTCGAAGCCGAGCCGCACCGCGTGCAGCCACTGCCGGGTCAGGCCCAGCCGCTTGGCGATGGTCGGGTCGGCGCCGTACGTCAGGTCGCCCACGCAGGGGTGCCGGTGCGCGGACATGTGCACGCGGATCTGGTGCGTGCGGCCGGTCTCCAGCTTGATGTCCAGCAGCGAGGCCGCGCGGAACGCCTCGATCAGGTCGTAGTGCGTGACGGAGGGCTTGCCCTCCTGGGTCACGGCCCACTTCCAGTCCGAGCTGGGGTGGCGGCCGATGGGGGCGTCGATGGTGCCGCTCATCGGGTCCGGGTGGCCCTGGACCAGCGCGTGGTAGCGCTTGTCCACGACGCGCTCGCGGAACTGCTGCTTGAGCGAGGTGTAGGCGCGCTCGGACTTGGCGACGGCCATCAGGCCGGACGTACCGACGTCGAGGCGGTGCACCACGCCCTGGCGCTCGGAGGCGCCGGAGGTGGAGATCCGGTACCCGGCGGCGGCGAGGCCACCGATGACGGTGGTGCCGGTCCAGCCGGGGCTGGGGTGGGCGGCGACGCCCACGGGCTTCATGACCACCACGATGTCGTCGTCGTCGTGGACGATCTCCATGCCCTCGACGGGCTCGGCGACGAGCTCGACCGGGCGCGGCGGGGCGGGCATCTCGACTTCGAGCCAGGCGCCGCCGTGCACGCGCTCGGACTTCCCGACGACACTGCCGTCGACCGACACCTTCCCGGCCGAGGCCAGTTCGGCCGCCTTCGTCCGGGAGAACCCGAACATACGGGCGATCGCAGCGTCGATGCGCTCGCCTTCGAGGCCGTCGGGAACAGGCAGGGTTCGGATCTCGGGAATCGTACTCACCTGTCGAGTATGCAGGACAAGACCGCTCGCCCGATCCGCGATCATGCTCCGGGCGGCCCCGGGGACCGGCCGGGAGCGGCCCGGATCAGTCCTTGTGGACGGTGCCGTCCGGGTCCAGGCCCTTGAAGGACAGCAGGACGATCAGGATGCCGCCGCACACGATCGCGGAGTCCGCGAGGTTGAAGACGGCGAAGTGCGCGGGCGCGATGAAGTCGACCACGGCGCCCCGGAAGACTCCCGGGGACCGGAAGATCCGGTCGGTGAGGTTGCCGAGCGCGCCGCCGAGCAGCAGGCCGAGGGCGATCGCCCAGGGCAGGCTGTACAGCTTGCGGGCGAGGCGCACGATCACCACGATCACCCCGGCGGCGATGCAGGTGAAGATGATCGTGAAGGCCTCGCCGAAGCCGAAGGCGGCGCCGGGATTGCGGATCGCGTCGAGCTTGAGCAGATCGCCGACGAGGCGGATCGGCGCCTGGTGCTCCAGCTTCGCCACCACGAGCATCTTGCTGCCGAGGTCGAGGAGGTACGCGAGCACCGCCACGATGAGCAGCGCCGCGATCCGGCGGTGGCCCTTGGGCCGCTCGGACTCCGGCTGGGGGCTGTCGTCCCCGACCTCGGGCGTACCGATGATGCGCTCCGCCTCTGCCACGTGAGTCCCTCGAACTAGCTCGACCAGGAAGCTGTCAGGCTCCCGAAGACCCTGAACAGAACACGAGAGTACGTCAGGCGGCCGTTGGCGCGCCGCCCCCTGGTGCCGTGACCGGAAAGGTGCACCGGGTCGCGGCGCCCGGCACGGCACACCTTCCCGGCCACGGCACTAGTGGCGGCGCTCCTGCTTCTGCTTGCACTCGACGCACAGCGTGGCCCGCGGGAAGGCCTGCATCCTGGCCTTGCCGATGGCCTTCCCGCAGTTCTCGCAGAGGCCGTAGGTGCCCGCTTCCAGGCGTTCCAGGGCCCGCTCGGTCTGCTCCAGCATGTCGCGGGCGTTGGCCGCGAGAGCCATCTCTGACTCGCGGGTGATGTTCTTGGTGCCCGTGTCGGCCTGGTCGTCGCCCGCGCCGTCGCCGGAGTCCCGCATCAGGCCCGAGATGGCCTGCTCGGAGGCGCTCAGCTCGCCGCGCAGCCGCAGTACCTCCGCGGTCAGCTCCGTACGGGCCTCGGCGGCCTCCTCCGGGGTCCAGGGTTCCTCGCCCGGCCGTACGGCGAGCCCGCCGGGCCCGCTCGCGGCCGCGGCGGCCTTGGTGACCGAGGCGCGCGTCTTGGGCAGCCCGCTCGTCGCGGCCGTGGCCGTCTTCCTGGCCGTGCCCGTGCTCTTCTTGGCAACCACTTTCCCGGCTCCCGTCTCTTCCACGGCCGGTGTGGCCGTGGCGTTCTTCGCGGTCGTCTTGGCGGTGCGCTTGCTCTCGGTCGGGCTGCTCTTCCTGGCCGTGCTCTTGGCGGCCGCGGCCTTCTTCGCGACCTTCTGTGCGACCTTCTTCACCGGTTCCGCCGACGCCTCGTTCGCTGACGCCGTCTTCTTCGCGGCGGTCTTCTTCGCCACCATGGCCGCGGCCCCTTCACATACTGTGATATTGCACGCGAATCGTGGTGGGACGATAAATCGACTCGGGCCCCGCGGCAACGGGGCGCGCGTCCGCCGAGTCCGACCTGCATCCGTTGTGCCCAGCTCCGGGCCCGATAATCCGGTCCTACCGGCGCGCCGGAGCCCGGACGGGCGCGTCCGGCCGTTCGGGTCATTTACGAGCCCCCCCTCGCGCCCCCCGTAAACCGGTCTGCCGGGCGGCCCCTGGGCCCGTACACTGGGCCCAGCGAAAGGCATGGATGGGGACGAGTAGCGTCGGACGCAGCCAGGAGCGACCCGGGGACGGTGAGAGCCCGGGGGCGAGCGCGATGCGAAGGATCACCCCGGAGCCGCCGGAAGAAAGTCCGTACGGGCCCCCAGGGCGCCGGCCGGGCGAGTAGAACCGGCTCGCACCCCAATGAGGGGGTCACCGGATCCGTCCGGCGGCCAAGGAGGGTGGTACCGCGGGAGCACGCTCTCGTCCCTCCGACGGAGATCTCACGCCGCCGGAGGAAGACGCCTGATGACCACCCCGCCGCAATCGCCGCAGTACCGCCAGGTGCCCGCGCAGGTCGACCTGCCCGCCCTGGAACACGCCGTCCTGGACTTCTGGCGCGAGAGCGACACCTTCGCCAAGACTCTGGCGCAGTCCGAGGGCCGCCCCGAGTGGGTCTTCTACGAGGGCCCGCCCACCGCCAACGGCATGCCCGGCGCGCACCACATCGAGGCCCGCGTCTTCAAGGACGTCTTCCCCCGCTTCCGCACCATGCGCGGCTACCACGTGGCGCGCAAGGCCGGCTGGGACTGCCACGGCCTGCCGGTCGAGCTCGCCGTCGAGAAGGAGCTGGGCTTCAACGGCAAGAAGGACATCGAGGCGTACGGCATCGCCGAGTTCAACGACAAGTGCCGTGACTCGGTGACCCGCCACACCGACGCCTTCGCCGAGCTCACGACCCGCATGGGCTACTGGGTCGACCTCGACGACGCCTACGTGACGATGGACCCCGAGTACATCGAGTCCGTGTGGTGGTCGCTCAAGGAGATCTTCAACAAGGGGCTGCTGACCCAGGACCACCGGGTCGCCCCCTGGTGCCCCCGCTGCGGCACCGGCCTCTCCGACCACGAGCTGGCCCAGGGCTACGAGACGGTCGTCGACCCCTCCGTCTTCGTCCGCTTCCCGCTGACCAGCGGCCCCCTCGCCGGTCAGGCCGCGCTGCTGGTCTGGACGACCACCCCGTGGACCCTGGTGTCGAACACCGCGGTGGCCGCGCACCCCGAGGTCACCTACGTCGTCGCCTCCAACGGCGACGAGCGCCTCGTCGTCGCCGAACCGCTGCTGGAGAAGGCGCTCGGCGAGGACTGGGTCACCACCGGCGAGTCCTTCACCGGCAAGGAGATGGAGCGCTGGACCTACCAGCGCCCCTTCGAGCTGGTGGAATTCCCGGCCGAGGCCCACTACGTCGTGAACGCCGAGTACGTCACGACCGAGGACGGCACCGGTCTGGTCCACCAGTCCCCCGCCTTCGGCGCCGACGACCTCGCGGTCTGCCGCGCGTACGGCCTGCCGGTCGTGAACCCGGTCCGCCCCGACGGCACCTTCGAGGAGGACGTCCCGCTGGTCGGCGGCGTCTTCTTCAAGAAGGCCGACGAGAAGCTGACCGCCGACCTCGACGCGCGCGGCCTGCTCTTCAAGCACATCGCCTACGAGCACAGCTACCCGCACTGCTGGCGCTGCCACACGGCGCTGCTCTACTACGCGCAGCCGTCCTGGTACATCCGCACCACCGCCGTCAAGGACGCGATGCTGCGGGAGAACGAGAAGACGAACTGGTACCCGGACTCGGTCAAGCAGGGCCGCTTCGGCGACTGGCTGAACAACAACATCGACTGGGCGCTGTCCCGCAACCGCTACTGGGGCACCCCGCTGCCGATCTGGCGCTGCGAGGAGAACCACCTCACCTGCGTCGGCTCGCGCGCCGAGCTGAGCGAGCTGACCGGGACGGACCTCTCGTCCCTGGACCCGCACCGCCCGTACATCGACGACGTCACCTTCCCCTGCACGGCGGAGGGCTGCTCCCTCACCTCCGTCCGCGTGCCGGAGGTCATCGACGCCTGGTACGACTCGGGTTCGATGCCGTTCGCGCAGTGGGGCTACCCGTACAAGAACAAGGAGATCTTCGAGAAGCGCTACCCGGCGCAGTTCATCTCGGAGGCGATCGACCAGACCCGCGGGTGGTTCTACACCCTGATGGCGGTCGGCACCCTGGTCTTCGACAAGTCCTCGTACGAGAACGTCGTCTGCCTGGGCCACATCCTGGCCGAGGACGGCCGCAAGATGTCCAAGCACCTGGGCAACATCCTCCAGCCCATCCCGCTCATGGACCAGCACGGCGCCGACGCCGTGCGCTGGTTCATGGCGGCGGGCGGCTCCCCGTGGGCGGCGCGCCGCGTCGGCCACGGCACGATCCAGGAGGTCGTGCGCAAGACCCTCCTCACGTACTGGAACACGGTGGCCTTCCAGGCCCTGTACGCCCGTACGTCGAACTGGGCGCCCAGCGCAGCCGACCCGGCTCCGGCCGACCGCACGGTGCTGGACCGCTGGCTGCTCTCCGAGCTGCACACGCTGACGCGGGACGTCACCGAGGCGCTGGAGGCGTACGACACGCAGCGGGCGGGCAAGCTGCTCTCCTCCTTCGTGGACGACCTCTCGAACTGGTACGTGCGCCGCTCGCGCCGCCGGTTCTGGCAGGGCGACGCGGCGGCGCTGCGCACCCTGCACGACGTGATCGAGACGGTCACCCGGCTGATGGCTCCGCTGACCCCCTTCATCACGGAGCGGGTGTGGCAGGACATGGTCGTACCGGTGACCCCGGGCGCCCCGGAGTCGGTGCACCTCTCCAGCTGGCCGGAGTCGGACGCCTCGCAGGTCGACGCCTCGCTCTCGCAGCAGATGCTGCTGGTGCGCCGGCTCGTCGAGCTGGGCCGGGCGACCCGCGCCGAGTCGGGCGTCAAGACCCGCCAGCCGCTGTCGCGCGCGCTGGTCGGCGCGGCCGGCTTCGACGCCCTCTCCCCCGACCTCCACTCCCAGATCACGGAGGAGCTGAACGTCTCCTCCCTGGCCTCCCTGTCGGAGGTCGGCGGGTCCCTGGTGGACACGACGGCGAAGGCGAACTTCCGGGCGCTCGGCAAGCGCTTCGGCAAGGGCGTGCAGGACGTGGCGAAGGCCGTCGCCGCGGCCGACGCGGCCGAGCTCTCGCTGGCGCTGCGGTCCGGCTCCGCGGTCATCTCGCTGAACGGCGAGGAGGTCTCGCTCTCGCCGGAGGAGGTCATCATCACGGAGACCCCGCGCGAGGGCTGGTCGGTGGCGTCCGACTCGGGCGCGACGGTGGCGCTCGACCTGGAGATCACGCCGGAGCTGCGGCTGGCGGGGCTGGCGCGTGACGCGATCCGGCTGATCCAGGAGGCCCGGAAGAACTCCGGCCTCGACGTGGCCGACCGGATCGCCCTGCGCTGGTCCTCCACGGACCCGGAGGTCGTCACGGCCCTGACGGACCACGCGGGTCTGATCGCGGACGAGGTCCTCGCGACGGACTACGCCTCCGGCGAAGCGGACGCCACGTACGGCGCCCCCTTCGAGGACGCCCCCCTGTCCCTGACCTTCCGCCTCCGCAAGGCCTGACCGAAGTGGCCCGGCGCCCCCCAGGGGGCCCGGGCCACCCCCTGCCCCGGGCCTCACCACCGGGTCCTCAAACGCCGGACGGGCTCAATGCGCCTCCGGCGGGCCCTCAATCGCCGGGCAGGCTTGATTTCCCCACACCCCGCCGCCCAGCCGGCCCACCCCACAGCCCGAACCACGAGGCACCAGCCCCACTCCCAGCCTCGCCGGCGATTGAGGCGCCGCCGGAGGCGAGGACCGGCCGGACCCTGGGCCCCCACCCCAGCCACCTCCACCCCACGGCCCGAACCACGAGGCACCCGCCCAGCCACTCCCAGCCCCGCCGGCGATTGAGGCGCCGCCGGAGGCCAGGCCCGGCCGGACCCTGGGCCCCACCCCAGCCACCTCCACCCCAACGGGCCGAACCATGGGGGCCCACCCCAGCCACCTCCACCCCCACAGCCCGAACCACGAGGCACCCGCCCAGCCACTCCCAGCCCCGCCGGCGATTGAGGCGCCGCCGGAGGCGAGGGGGTGCGGGGCGGCACGGCCTCGGGTACGGAAAACGGGCCGGGCCCCGGGTTCCAGAAGGAACCCGGGGCCCGGCCCGACCGTCTGCCGACGGGTGAGGCGCGCCTAGTTGTCGTCCTCGTCGATCAGGAAGCCCCGCATCGGCGACGGCGCCTGCTGCATCGGCTGCGGCGCAACCGGCCGCACCGGAGCCATCGGCTGCGTCATCGCGGGAGACATCTGCTGCTGGCCACCGTAGGAGGGACCACCCATCGGGGACGGGCCGCCCATCGGGGAGGGACCACCCATGGAGGGCGGGCCGCCCATGGAGTGACCCATCGCTCCGGCCGGAGCCATCGACGGCGCCGGCGACGGCGGCAGCGAGGCGGTGGCCGGGGTGCGCGGCGGCGCGAGGGAGTCGTCGGCCTGGGTCTCCAGCTGGCGCAGCTGGCTCTCCAGGTAGGACTTCAGACGCGTGCGGTACTCACGCTCGAAGCCCCGCAGGTCCTCGACCTTGCGCTCCAGCGTGGCACGGGCGGACTCCAGGGAGCCCATCGCGACGCGGTGCTTCTCCTGCGCGTCCCGCTCCAGCGCGTCGGCCTTGGCACGGGCGTCCCGCTCCAGACCCTCGGCGCGCGAACGGGCCTCGCCGACGATCTTGTTGGCCTCGGAACGGGCCTCCGCGATCGCCTGGTCGGCGGTCTGCTGCGCCAGGGACAGGACGCGGGCGGCGCTGTCGCCACCGGGACCCTGCTGCGGGAGCTGCGGCTGCTGCTGCTGGTGCATCGGCTGCATCTGCTGGCCCATGGGCTGCATCTGCTGCCCCATCGGCTGGCCCATCTGCTGCTGCTGCATGGGCTGCATCTGCTGGCCCATCTGCTGCTGCATCTGCTGCTGCTGCATCTGCTGGCCGAGCTGGTTCTGGCCGCCCATGGACTGCTGTCCGGCCATGGGGTGCTGCTGCATGGGGCCACCCATCGGGCCAGGACCCTGCGGTCCGTGACCACCGGGGCCGGCCGGCAGCTGCGGCTGCCCGCCCTGCAGCTGGGGCGGACCCATCTGCTGGGGCTGCTGCTGCTGCGGCGGGCCGGATATGGCCGCGGGGACCGGGGCGCCCGGGCCTCGCTGGTCCTGGGGCTCCGGCTTGCGCATGCCCTGCTGCTGCTGGTTCTGCGCGGCGGCACGCGTGGCGGCCGCCAGCTTGGCGCGCAGATCCTCGTTCTCGCGGAGCAGGCGCGTCAGTTCGCCTTCGACCTCGTCGAGGAAGGCGTCAACCTCGTCCTCGTCGTAGCCTTCTCGGAGGCGAACGGTCGTGAACTGCTTGTTCCGCACGTCCTCGGGGGTCAGCGGCATCTCTTCTTCACCTCTACGTAGTCGTCGGCAGTCGGCAAGACCGTATCGTTCACACGCTTCTCGCTGCGGTGCTCACGAAACTGATGAGGATGTAAACGATGATCATCAGAACGAAGAAGGACAGGTCGAGTGCCACGCCCCCGAGACGCAACGGCGGGATGAACCGCCGAAGAAGCTTGAGCGGTGGATCGGTGACAGTGTAGGTGGCCTCCAGAACGACCACCATCGCCTTGCCAGGCGCCCACGAGGGGGCGAACTGGAAGACGTAGTCCATGACCAGTCGGAAGATCAGCACGATGAGGAAGCACATCAGCGCGATGTAGACAACCTCCAGAGCCACGCCCATCCCGCGCTTCCCTCTCCCCTTGCCGTCGCTGTCCGGCCTCCCGGCCGGGCCGTTCGTTCCGGTCCCGTGTCTTAACTCGTCGGTCTAGCTTTGGTTGAAGAACCCGCCCTCCGCAATGCGGGCCTTGTCCTCCGCCGTGACATCGACGTTAGCAGGCGACAGCAGGAACACCTTCTGTGTCACGCGTTCAATACTGCCGTGCAAACCGAACACGAGACCGGCCGCGAAGTCGACGAGACGCTTCGCATCGGTGTCGTCCATCTCCGTGAGATTCATGATCACCGGGGTGCCCTCACGGAAGTGTTCCCCGATGGTACGGGCCTCGTTGTACGTCCGGGGGTGCAGCGTGGTGATGCGGTAGGGCTCCCGCTCGGAGACGACCTTGGGCATGATCACGGGGGCGTTCTTCTCCATGGTGGGGCGTTCAGGTGTGATGGATGCCACGGGTGCAATTCGCGGCGATCGTCCGTTTTCTACCGGGATTGCGATGGGTTCGCGCTGCGCCGGGGGCTGGACGATTCGTACCGGTTCGTCCTGTACGGGCGGTTGGTGCGATACGGGCTGCTGCCGTCGGTCCCTGTCGCGGACTCGTTCCGGTTCCGGCTCGGGTTCGAACTCGTCGTCGGGGTCGTACCCCGGGTTGTCGTACCGGTCGTCCTCCACGAGGCCGAGGTAGACCGCCATCTTGCGCATCGCGCCGGCCATTCTCTGAGTCCTCCGCTCTGTGGTGGATCGCCCTGTCGCAGGTGTCGCAGGTGTCGTTTCGCCATGTCACCAAAGTCACCAACTGCCCGCGATCCACGTGGTCTGTCCGCTCATCAGCGGAAATGACCATATTTTCTGCTGTGGTCCGACTTTCTTCGCGACGTTACCCGAGCCGGGCCCTCGCGCCGAGTACCGCAGTGCCGACGCGTACATGTGTCGCACCGGCCATGACGGCCTGTTCCAGGTCGGCGCTCATCCCGGCCGAGACCATCGTGGCAGCAGGATGGTCCGCGCGCAGCTGGGATGACAATTCCAGCAACCGCTCGAAGGCGGCCTGTTCGCGTCCCGCGTAGGGACCGGCCAGCGGCGCGACCGTCATCAGACCGTCGATCCGCAGTCCGGGCGCCGCCGCGAGGAGGTCCGCCAGCTCCGGCATCAGGTCCGGCGCCGCGCCGCCCCGCTCCCCGCGCTCCCCCGACCCGGCGTCGAGCGCGATCTGTACGAGGCAGCCGAGTTCGCGTCCGGACTTCACCGCGGCCGCCGAGAGGGCGGGCACCAGCCTGGCCCGGTCGACGGACTGCACGACATGCGCGTATCCGGCCACCGAACGGACTTTGTTCGTCTGCAACTGACCGACGAAGTGCCAGCTGAGCGGCAGATCCGCGCAGGCGGCGGCCTTGGGGGCGGCGTCCTGGTCGCGATTCTCGGCCACATGACGGACACCCAGGTCCGCCAGCAGACGTACGTCGCTCGCGGGGTACGTCTTGGTGACCACGATCAGGGTCACCTCGTCCCGTGCCCGGCCGGCCGCCGCACAGGCGGCCGTGATGCGTTCCTCCACCCGCTCGAGGTTCGCGGCCAGCTCCGCCTTGCGGTCAGTCATCCGTCAGTCCCCCAGATTCCGTCGGGGAGGACCCGAGCCAGACGTATCCGGCGAGCCGCCCGGTCACCCGGTCGCGGCGGTACGAGAAGTGGTCCCCCGACTCCAGTGTGCAGACCGGGGAACGGTGGGCGTTCACCACCCCCGCCGCCGCGAGCTGCGCGTGCACTCCGGCCACCACGTCGACGGCCGGGGTTCCCCAGCTGGTCTCGGCGTAGGCCTCGGGCACGACCGCGGCGACGTCCGCCCGCATCGCGGCGGGGACTTCGTAGCACCGGCCGCAGACGGCGGGCCCGGTACGGGCCACCATCCGCTCGGGTTCGGCGCCGAGGGAGACCATCGCCGCCACCGCGGCGGGCACCACTCCGGCGACCAGTCCGGGCCGCCCCGCGTGGGCGGCGGCCACCACCCCGGCGACGGGGTCGGCCAGCAGGACGGGGGTGCAGTCGGCGGTGAGGACCGCGAGGGCGAGCCCCCGACGGGTGGTCACCACCGCGTCCACGGCGGGAACCTCCTGGCCGGCCGCCCACGGGCCGTCGACCACGGCGACGTCCCGCCCGTGCACCTGGTTCATCCAGACCACCCCGTCCGGGGCGAGGCCCAGGGTTCGCGCGGCGAGCGCGCGGTTGGCCCGGACGGCCTCGGGGTCGTCGCCGACCGCCCCGCCGAGGTTGAGCTCCTCATACGGAACGGCGCTCCCCCCGCCCCACCTGTCGGTGAAAGCGAAGTGGGCGCCGCTCACGGTGTGCTGCTCTATCGTCACTTCAAGAAATCCGGGACATCCAGCTCTTCGGCCGGGCTGTCCTGGTACGGACGGGCCGTCGGGACCTGCGGCGGCGTGGGGAGCGCGGCCTCGGCGGGGGCCACCTCGACCGGTACCTGCACGTCCTCGCGCGGGGTCACCGAGCCGAGACCGCCGAAGGCCGGACGGACCGGCTCCGCGGCGCGGACCGGCGGGGCCGGCTCCTCGCGCTTGGTGGACGCGGCGCCGATGACGTTGTCCCGGCGGGCCGGGGGCTGTCCGCCGTCGAACCCGGCCGCGATGACGGTGACCCGCACCTCGTCGCCGAGCGCGTCGTCGATGACCGCACCGAAGATGATGTTCGCCTCGGGGTGCGCGGCCTCGCTGACCAGCTGGGCCGCCTCGTTGATCTCGAAGAGACCGAGGTCGGATCCACCGGAGATGGAGAGCAGCACGCCGCGGGCTCCGTCGATGGACGCTTCCAGCAGCGGCGAGGAGATCGCCATCTCGGCGGCGGCCACGGCGCGGTCGTCGCCGCGGGCGGAGCCGATGCCCATGAGCGCCGAGCCCGCCTCGGACATCACGGACTTGACGTCCGCGAAGTCGAGGTTGATCAGACCCGGCGTGGTGATGAGATCGGTGATGCCCTGGACGCCCGACAGCAGGACCTGGTCCGCCGACTTGAAGGCGTCGAGGACGCTGACCTGCCGGTCCGAGATGGACAGCAGCCGGTCGTTGGGGATGACGATGAGGGTGTCGACCTCTTCGCGGAGTTCGGCGATGCCGTCCTCCGCCTGGTTGGCGCGCCGGCGGCCTTCGAAGGTGAAGGGCCGGGTGACCACACCGATCGTCAGGGCGCCGAGCGAGCGCGCGATGTTGGCGACCACGGGGGCGCCGCCGGTACCGGTGCCGCCGCCTTCACCGGCGGTGACGAAGACCATGTCGGCCCCCTTGAGGACCTCCTCGATCTCCTCGCGGTGGTCCTCTGCCGCCTTGCGGCCGACGGCCGGGTTGGCTCCGGCGCCGAGGCCCCGGGTGAGTTCGCGGCCGACGTCGAGCTTGACGTCGGCGTCGCTCATCAACAGCGCCTGGGCGTCGGTGTTGATGGCGATGAACTCGACGCCCTTGAGACCGACCTCGATCATTCGGTTGATGGCATTGACACCACCGCCGCCGACACCGATGACCTTGATGACTGCGAGGTAGTTCTGCGGTGCTGCCACGTCGAAGGCCTCTCGCCTCGAGTTACGTGTCGCCGCCTCGCGGGCCTGCGGTGCGACGACTGATGCCGAAAGTGGGGCGGTCCAACACGCCGACCCGAACCCTAACCCTGAAGTTTAGGGTTAAGGGTGTGTCTGTTCCCTGGACTCTCCGAACAGGACACTAAGTCGACAAGTGGTGCGCGTTCAACGAACACGCCGAACCTCCCGTTTTTCTTTTCACCCTATGTGATCACCCATATCGCTGGCCAACCAGGGTGCGTCGCTGTTCGACTCGACGTCAACTCCCGGACACCGCAGGGGCCGTGGGGGCGCTCACGTCGAAGTGGTCAGCCTTGGGCACCGCCTTGAGCAGCGCGGTCAGCGCACGGCCTTTTGCCGCGCCGTGCTCGCCGCTCCCCCAGACGACCTTCCGGCCGCGCGTCAGCTCCAGCACCACCGAGTCGTACGAGCCCACCTTGACCAGCAGGGTCTCCTTGGCCACGGCCGCGGGCAGGTCGCCCGCGACGCCCACCGCCTCGCGCAGCAGCCGGTCCTCGTCGAAACGGCGGGCGCTCGGCGACTGCCCGGCGGACAGTTCGAGGACGGGAACGTGCGCGGGTGCTTTCGCCACCGTGTCGAATCGCACACCCGAAGCGTCCACTTCCACGAACTCCGCGCCCTTTTTGATGAGCAGGACGGGTTTGCGCTCCGTGACTTTCAGTCCGATTCCGTGCGGCCACGACCGCGTGACCGTCACGGTGGCGACCCGCGGCAGCGTGCCGCGGACCCGGCGTTCGATCTCGTCGGTGTCCACGGTGGCCATCGGCGCCCCCACCGGGACGGCCGCCGCCCCGAGCACCTGCGCCGGGGTGAGCACCTCGGTGCCGCCCGCCGTGACCTTCTCGACCCGCAGCCAGCCGGATCCGTACAGGGCCCACGCGCCGCCCGCGCCGAGCAGGAGCACGGCGAGGACGGCCGAGAGCAGCAGCACCGGGCCCCGGCGCAGGCGCCCCGGTGTGAACCGGGGGCCGCCGGGGCCCCGGAAGGCCGGTCTCCTCGCCGCCTTCGCCGTCCTGCCCCGCTTGGGCGGCTTGGGTGGCCCGGGCGCCTTGGCAGGCTTCGAGGGCTTGCCGCCCTCGCGTGCGGTCGTCGCTCCGGCCACTGCGGTGCCTCCTGCGTCCGTGCCTTCCCGGCTAGCGGGCTCTGTGTGCGGCGATCGCCTCGTAGACCATGCCGACCAGCAGATCATCCGCATCCCGGCGGCCGAACTCGGCCGCGGCGCGCGACATCTCGTACAGACGGTGCGGATCGGCCAGTACCGGGAGGACCTGACTGAGGATCCACTCGGGGGTCAGTTCCGCGTCGTCGACGAGCAGGCCGCCGCCGGCCTTGACCACCGGCTGGGCGTTGAGCCGCTGTTCACCGTTGCCGATCGGCAACGGGACGTAGGCGGCGGGCAGCCCGACGGCGGACAGTTCGGCGACGGTCATCGCACCCGCGCGGCACAGCATCATGTCGGCGGCGGCGTACGCGAGATCCATCCGGTCCACGTACGGTACCGGGACGTACGGCGGCATCCCGGGCATGTTGTCGACGCGCGGCACCTCGTTCTTCGGGCCGACCGCGTGCAGGATCTGGATCCCGGAGCGCTGGAGGGTCGGCGCGACCGTCTGGATGACCTCGTTGAGCCTGCGCGCGCCCTGCGAGCCGCCGGAGACCAGCAGCGTCGGCAGGTTGGGGTCGAGGCCGAAGGCGGCCCGCGCCTCGGGCCGGACCATGGCCCGGTCCAGGGTGGAGATGGAGCGCCGCAACGGGATGCCGATGTAGCGGGCATTGCGCAGCTTGCTGTCGGGCGTGGAGACCGCGACGGCGGCCGCGTAACGCGAACCGATCTTGTTGGCGAGGCCCGGCCGGGCGTTGGCCTCGTGGACGATGATCGGGACCCCGAGCCGCTTGGCGGCCAGGTAGCCGGGCAGCGCCACGTAGCCACCGAAGCCGACGACACAGTCGGCCTTGGTGCGCTCCAGGATCTGCTCGGCGGCCTTGATGGTGCCGCGCAGCCGTCCCGGGACGGTGATCAGCTCCGGGGTGGGCTTGCGGGGCAGCGGCACGGCGGGGATCAGTCCCAGCTCGTAGCCGCGCTCCGGCACCAGGCGGGTCTCAAGGCCCCGTTCCGTTCCGAGGGCGGTGATGCCCACGGAGGGGTCCTGCCTGCGCAGGGCGTCCGCGAGGGCGAGCGCCGGCTCGATGTGGCCGGCGGTCCCCCCACCGGCGAGTACGACATGCACCGAAATTCACCGCTCTCCGGACGGACGCTTCTTGACGCGCCGTCTCATCGTCTTCCATCTCAGCCCGGCCCGCTTCCAGCCGAACCTCGGCTGTCGCATCGCGAGCGCCGCGCGCGCCCCGGGCTCCTCCCGCGCGAACGCGATGAGCAGTCCCACGGCGAACATCGTCGGCAGCAGGGCGGACCCCCCGTAGGAGAACAGCGGGAGCGGGACCCCGGCGATCGGCAGCAGACCGAGCACCGCACCGATGTTGATCACGGCTTGCGCCGTGATCCAGGTGGTCACGCCTCCCGCGGCAAACCTGACGAAGGAGTCCTCCGTACGTCCGGCCACGCGGATACCCGCATAGCCTAGGGCCGCGAACAGGGCGAGTACCGACAGCGTCCCCGCCAGCCCCAGTTCCTCACCAGTGATGGCAAAGATGAAGTCCGTGTGGGCTTCGGGCAGTTGGCCCCATTTTTCCACGCTCGCACCGAGCCCGGAACCGAACCATCCACCGGACGCCAGGGCGTAGATTCCATGGACGGCTTGCCAGCACAGGTCGTTCTTGCCCGGATCTGTCGCCCCCAGGCAGGCCAGCCGGTCCATCCGGTGCGGGCTGGTCTTGATCAGCAGTGCGACGATCACACCCGCGAAGGCGAGCACGCCGGCGAACATCCTGGTCGGAGCCCCGGCCAGCCACAACAGCCCGAAGAGGATCGCGCCCAGGATCATCGCGGTGCCCATGTCCCCGCCCAGCATGATCAGCCCGAGCAGCAGGAACGCCACCGGAACCAGCGGCACCAGCAGGTGCTTCCACTGGCTCAGCAGCCCCTTGTCGCCCTTGCGGGCCAGCAGGTCGGCGCCCCACAGGATCAGGGCCAGCTTGCCGAACTCGCTGGGCTGGAGCATGAACGGACCGCCAAGGGAGATCCAATTCTGGTTGCCGTTGATCGCCACTCCTATCCCCGGCACCTGGACCAGGGCCATCAGGAAGAGCGTTCCGGCGAGCACGGGGTAGGACAGCGCCCGGTGCAGTTTGACGGGCATCCGGGAGGCGGCCAGCAGCAGGACGGCGCCGATGGAGGCGGCCAGGAACTGCTTCTTGAAGAAGTACGAGGCGCCCAGGCCCAGCTGGAGCCCCTTGATCATGGACGCCGAGTAGACCATCACGAGGCCGAGCACGGTGATCAGCAGAGCGCTGCCGAAGATCAGGTAATACGCCGTGAGCGGACGGTCCCAGGCCCGGCGCAACTGCCGCTGCGTGCGCCGCAGCCCGTCCAGCGACGGGCGCCCGGCGGGCCGTCTCCCGCTCGGCGCGGGCCGTTTGCGGCCCTGCGCCTTCGGCTTCGGGGCGGACGGCCGCCGCCCCGGGAGCAGTTGCTTGGCCGGCATGTGTGATCTTCCCCTCCACTCGTACGAGCAGCCGCCGACCGGAGGGGTCCGGCCCCCTGCGGCGCTAGGCGCCCGCCGCGGCGAGTTCGCGGACGGCGTCGGCGAACGCGTCCCCGCGCTTGTTGTAGTTCGCGAACATGTCCATCGAGGCGCAGGCGGGTGCCAGCAGGACCGTGTCGCCGGGCTCGGCCAGCCGGGCCGCTTCCCGGACCGCCGCGAGCATCGCCCCAGTGTCGGTCCGTTCCAGCTCGACGACCGGGACCTCGGGCGCGTGTCGCGCCAGCGCGTCGCGGATCAGGGCCCGGTCGGCGCCGATCAGGACGGCGCCGCGCAGCCGCTTCGCGGAGCGCGTCACCAGCTCGTCGAAGGTGGCGCCCTTGGCGAGGCCGCCCGCGATCCAGACGACCGGCTCGTAGGCCGCGAGGGAGGCCTCCGCGGCGTGCGTGTTGGTCGCCTTGGAGTCGTCGATGTACGTGACCCCGTCGACCTCGTCGACGTGGGCGATCCGGTGGGCGTCGGGGCGGAAGGCGCGCAGGCCGTCGCGGACCGCGCGCGGGGGCACGCCGAAGGCGCGGGCCAGGGCCGCCGCCGCGAGGGCGTTGGCGATGTTGTGCGGGGCGGGCGGGTCGACGTCGGAGACCTCGGCCAGCTCCTGGGCGTTCTTCTGCCGGTTCTCGACGAAGGCGCGGTCGATCAGGATGCCGTCGACGACGCCGAGCATGGAGGGGCCGGGGGCGCCGAGGGTGAAGCCGATCGCGCGGCAGCCCTCTTCGACGTCGGCTTCGACGACCAGGTCCTCGGTGGCCTGGTCGGCGACGTTGTAGACGCAGGCGACGGTGTTGCCCTCGTAGATGCGGCCCTTGTCGGCGGCGTACGCCTCCATGGTGCCGTGCCAGTCGAGGTGGTCGGGGGCCAGGTTCAGGACGGCCGCCGAGTGGGCCCGTACGGAGGGCGCCCAGTGCAGCTGGTAGCTGGAGAGCTCGACGGCGAGGACGTCGAGATCGCGGTACTCCGGGTCGGCGCCGGTGACCACGTCGATGATCGGGGTCCCGATGTTGCCGACGGCGGCGGTCCGCAGACCGGCGGCGCGCAGGATCGACGCGAGCATCTGGGTGGTCGTGGTCTTGCCGTTGGTGCCGGTGATCGCCAGCCAGGGCGCGGCGTTCTCGCCGCGCAGCCGCCACGCGATCTCGACGTCGCCCACGACGTCCACACCGGCCGCGGCGGCCGCCGCGAACAGCGGGCTGCCGGGCTTCCAGCCGGGCGAGGTGACGACCAGCTCCGTGCCCTCGGGGAGGGCGTCGGCGTCGCCGAGGCGTACGGAGATGCCGAGTTCGCCGAGTTCGGCGGCGCGGGCCCGGTGGCCCTCGCTGTCGCCGCCGTCCACGACGGTCACCACGGCGCCGAGGCCGGCCAGGGCGCGGGCGGCGCTGATGCCGCTCACGCCGAGGCCGGCGACGGTGATGTTCTTGCCGTTCCAGGCGGTCACTTGTCCGCTGCCCATCCCGCGTAGAAGAGTCCGAGACCCACGATCACGCACACGCCCTGGATGATCCAGAAGCGGACCACCACAAGGACCTCGGACCACCCCTTGAGTTCGAAGTGGTGCTGGAGTGGCGCCATCCGGAAGACCCGCTTGCCGGTCATCTTGAAGGAGCCGACCTGGATCACCACGGACATGGTGATCAGCACGAAGAGGCCGCCGAGGAGGGCGATCAGGAACTCCGTGCGGGAGCAGATCGCCAGACCGGCGAGCGCGCCGCCGAGGGCCAGCGAACCGGTGTCACCCATGAAGATCTTGGCCGGCGAGGTGTTCCACCACAGGAAGCCGAAGCAGGCGCCCATGAGGGCGGACGCGACGACCGCGAGGTCGAGCGGGTCGCGCACCTCGAAGCAGGCGGACGGGTTCGGCAGGGTCTGCGCGTTGGCGCAGGACTCCTGGTACTGCCACACGCCGATGAAGGTGTAGGCACCGAAGACCATCACGGCGGCGCCGGTGGCGAGGCCGTCGAGGCCGTCGGTGAGGTTCACGCCGTTCGACATCGCGAGGATCATGAACAGCGCCCAGACCACGAACAGCACCGGGCCGATGGCCCAGCCGAAGTCGGTCACGAAGGACAGCCGGGTGGAGGCGGGGGTGAGCCCGCGCCCGTCCGCGAACTGCAGCGCGAGGACCGCGAAGGCGATGCCGACGATCAGCTGGCCGGCCATCTTCGCCTTGGCCCGCAGACCGAGCGAACGCTGCTTGACGATCTTGATGTAGTCGTCCAGGAAGCCGACCACGCCCATCCCCGCCATCAGGAAGAGCACCAGCAGACCGGAGAAGGTCGGCTGGCTGGACGTGATCACCTTCGTCAGGGCGTACGCGACCAGCGTGGCCAGGATGAAGGAGATGCCGCCCATGGTGGGCGTGCCCTTCTTCCCGGCGTGGCCGCGCGGCCCGTCGTCCCGGATGAACTGGCCGTAACCCTTGCGGGCCAGCCCCTTGATCAGCAGCGGAGTGCCGACGAGAGTCAGGAAGAGCCCGATGACTCCCGCGAACAGGATCTGCCTCATCGGCCGGTGACCTCGCCCTCGCGCTCAAGAAGCGCCAGCGCGACCCGCTCCAGGCCGATGGACCTGGAAGCCTTCACCAGCACGACGTCTCCCGGGCGCAGTTCACTGCGCAACAGGTCGACCGCCGCCTGCGCGTCGGACACGAGCACCGACTCCTCACCCCACGAACCCTCGTTATATGCGCCCAGTTGCAGCCAGGACGCTTCCCTGCCCCCGACTGCGACGAGCTTGCTCACGTTGAGCCGGACGGCGAGCCGTCCGACCGCGTCGTGCTCGGCGAGCGACTCGTCGCCCAGCTCGGCCATGGGACCGAGCACCGCCCACGTGCGGCCCCCGTTCGCCCGCGCGCCACCCCCCATCGCGGCAAGTGCGCGCAGGGCGGCCCGCATGGACTCCGGGTTGGCGTTGTAGGCGTCGTTGACGACTGTCACGCCGTCCGCCCGCTCGGTGACCTCCATCCGCCACCGGGACAGCGTGCCCGCCCCGGAGAGCGCGGTGGCGATCTCGGCGACGGACATGCCCAGCACATGGGCGACGGCGGCCGCGGCGAGCGCGTTCGACACGTGGTGCTCACCGTACAGCCGCAAGGTCACTTCGCCGCACCCGGTGGGTGTGTGGAGTGTGAAGGACGGCTGTCCCGCCGGTGTCATCCGCACCTCGGTGGCGCGTACGTCGGCGTCCTCGGCCTCGCCGAAGAGGACCGTACGGGCCTTCGTGCGGGCGGTCATGGCGCGTACCAGGGGGTCGTCGGCGTTGAGGACGGCGACGCCGCCCGCGGCCTCGTCCGGCAGGGCCTCGACCAGCTCGCCCTTGGCCTGCGCGATCTGCTCGCGGCCGCCGAACTCGCCGATGTGGGCGGTCCCGACGTTGAGGACCAGGCCGATCCGCGGCGGGGTGAGGCCGGTGAGGTAGGCGATGTGGCCGATGCCGCGGGCGCCCATCTCCAGGACCAGGTGCCGGGTCTCGGCGGTGGCCCTGAGCGCGGTGAGCGGCAGGCCGATCTCGTTGTTGAGGGAGCCCGGCGTCCACACGGTGGGCGCGTGGTGCTGGAGCACCTGCGCGATGAGGTCCTTGGTGGAGGTCTTCCCGGCGGAGCCGGTCAGGGCCACCACGTCGGTGCCGAGCCGCTCGACGACGGCCCGGGCGAGGGCGCCGAGCGCCTTCTCGACGTCCGGGACGACGATGGCGGGTACGCCGACGGGCCGGGTCGCGAGGACGGCCGCCGCGCCCGCGGCGACCGCGCCCTTCGCGTAGTCGTGGCCGTCGACGTGCTCGCCGTCGAAGGCGGCGAACAGGCTGCCCGCCTCGACCTGCCGGGAGTCGATGACGACGGCCCCGGTGACGCGTACGGACGGATCCGGTATGTCGTGCGCAAGCCCGCCGGTGATGCCGGCGATCTCGGCGAGGGAGAGGTCGATCACTGGTTCACCTCGGCCTGTCGGGCGTGCTGGGTCTGGTCCTGCGTACGGGCGCGGTGCGCCTCGATGGCCTCGCGGAGCACGGCGCGGTCGTCGAAGGGGCGGACGACGCCCGCGGTGTCCTGGCCCTGCTCGTGGCCCTTGCCGGCGACGAGGACGGTGTCACCGGGCTCGGCGCGCGCGACGGCCGCGGCGATGGCCGCCGCCCGGTCGGCGTCGAGCAGGACGGTGGCCCGTTCGGCGGCCGGTACGGACACGGCGCCCCCGAGCATCGCTGCGAGGATCGCCAGCGGGTCCTCGGAGCGCGGGTTGTCGGAGGTCAGCAGCGCGGTGTCGGCGAACCGGGCGGCCGCGGCGCCCATGGGGGCCCGCTTGGTGGTGTCGCGGTCGCCGCCGCAGCCGAGCACGATGTGCAGCTTGCCCTCGGTGACCTCGCGCAGCGCCCGCAGCACCGATTCGACGGCGTCGGTCTTGTGCGCGTAGTCCACGACGGCCAGGTAGGGCTGGCCCGCGTCCACCCGCTCCAGGCGGCCCGGGACCCCGGGGACGGCGGCGACGCCGTCGGCGGCGGTCTGCGGGTCGATCCCCGCGGCGGCCAGGGTGACGATCGCGGCGACGGTGTTGGCCACGTTGAACGGGCCGGGCAGCGGGGCGGTGGCCGAGATCCGCTCCCCGTCCGGACCCACCAGGGTCAGGGTGGAGCCGACGGGACCGGAGACCACGTCCTCGGCGCGCCAGTCGGCGGCCGGGTCGCCGGTGGCCGAGAAGGTCAGCACCGGGATGAGCGCCTCCTTCGCGAGGCGGCGGCCGTATTCGTCGTCGAGGTTCACCACGCCCAGGCGGCTGCGGCGCTCGGTGAAGAGCTGCGCCTTGGCCTGGAAGTAGTCCTCCATGTCGGAGTGGAACTCCATGTGCTCCGGGCTCAGGTTGTTGAAGACGGCGACGTCGAAGACGCAGCCGTCCACCCGGCCGAGCACCAGGGCGTGACTGGAGACCTCCATGGCGACGGCCTGGACGCCGCGTTCGCGCATGACCGCGAAGAGCGCCTGCAGGTCGGTGGCCTCGGGGGTGGTGCGCTCCGACTTGACGGCCTGGTCGCCGATGCGCATCTCGACGGTGCCGACGAGCCCGGTGGTCCGGCCGGCCCGCCGCAGCCCGCCCTCGATGAGGTAGGCCGTGGTGGTCTTGCCGGAGGTACCGGTGATGCCGATCTGGAGCAGGTCCTCGCCGGGGCGCCCGTAGATCGCGGCGGCCAGCTCGCCCATCCGGGCGCGCGGGTCGTCGACGGTGAGGACCGGCAGACCGGTGGCGGCGGCGCGGGTGGCGCCCGCCGGGTCCGTCAGGATCGCGGCGGCGCCCAGCTCGGCGGCCTGCGGCGCGAAGTCGGCGCCGTGCAGGCGCGCTCCGGGCAGGGCCGCGTAGACGTCGCCGGGGCGGACCGCGCGCGAGTCGTGCGTGATGCCGGTGATGCCCGTGGGACGGCCGTGATGGCCATGACCTCCTGGGCTTCCGGACGCCTCGGCGGGCACGGGCGTCCCGATGCCGAGCAGCGCGGCCAGATCGCCGAGCGGCGTCGGTCGGACGGCCAGCGGCCGGGGCGCTCCCGGCAGCGCTGCCGGGGCGTCTTTCTGGGTGGTTCTGGGCTGATCAGCGTGGGGCACGGCGGTGAGCGTACCGGGCGCGGTGGGCCCGTTGCGAAGCGAGGGCCCGGTCGTGGGGCCTTCGACGGGCCGGTTCCCGGATTTCGGGGTGATCGTTGTCACTGATGGTGCCTCACGGTCTGGTGGCGCGGCGGTCTGCTCACTGGCCGGGTTCGAAGGTGACCGGCAGTCCGGCGGGGGCGGTGCCGCTGGGGGCGACTTGGAGGGTCTTGAGGGCGAACTCCATGACCTTCTTGTAGATGGGCCCGCAGATCTGTCCGCCGAAGTAGCTGCCCTTGGTGGGGTTCTGGATGGCGCAGTACACGGTGATGCGCGGATCGTCCGCGGGGGCGAAACCTGCGAACGACGCGGTGTAGCCCTTGTAGTGGCCCGTGGCGGGATCCACCCGGTTGGACGTTCCGGTCTTGCCGCCGACCCGGTAGCCCGGAATGCGGGCCTTGGTGCCCGTGCCCTCTTGGTCGTCGACGACCGATTCGAGCATTTCGGCGAGGGTCTTGGCGGTCTCGGGGCTCACCACGCGGCTCTTCTCGGGCGCGGCGGCCGGGGTGAACCGGCCGTCGGGGCCCTTGGTGCCGCGGACCAGGGTGGGCGTGATCCGGACACCGCCGTTGGCGATCGTCGAATACACGGAGGCCGCCTGCATGGCGTTGAGCGAGAGGCCCTGGCCGAAGGGGATCGTGTACTGCTGGGAGGTGGACCAGTTCTCGGGCCTGGCCAGGATGCCGCGGGACTCGCCCGGGTAGCCGAGGCCGGTGGGCTGCCCGATGCCGAATTTGTCCAGGTAGGAGTACAGGACCTTGTTGGCCTCGGGCTGGGTGGGGCCGAGCTGTCCGGTGGCCAGGATCGTGCCGATGTTGCTGGACTTGGCGAGGACCCCGTTCAGGGTCAGGTTCCAGGTCGGGTGGTCGATGTCGTCCTTGAAGAGCCGGTCGCCGCGGTGCAGCCGGTTGGGGACGGTGACGTGGGTGGTGGGGGTGGCCTTCTTCTCCTCCAGGACCGCGGCCATGGACATCACCTTGGCGGTGGAGCCGGGCTCGTAGACGTCCTGGAGGGCCGCGTTGCCCATGGCGGCGGAACGGGCCTTGCCGAGGTCGTTGGGGTCGAAGCCGGGGGCGTTGGCCATGGCCAGCACCTCGCCGGTGCGGGTGTCCTGGACGATGACGTAGCCGCGGTCGGCCTCGGACTTCTGGACCTGTTCGGCGATGGCGCTCTGCGCCGCCCACTGGATGTCGCGGTCGATGGTCAGCTCGATGTCCGCGCCGGGCACGGCGGGCTTCTCGCTGGATCCCGCCGTGGGGACGCGGCGCCCGCCGGACTGGGCGTAGGTCAGTTCGCCGTCCTTGCCGGAGAGCTTCTTGTCGAGGGAGGACTCCAGTCCGCCCGCGCCCTTGCCCTCGGCGTTGACGTAACCCAGTATCCCGGCGGCCAGGTCCCCGTTGGGGTACACCCGCTTGCTGCTGGGCTCCTGGAAGACGCCCGCGATGACGTTCGCCCCGGGGCCGTTGTTCTTCTTGTCGGCCGCGGCCTTCTCGGCGAAGACCCGCTTGAGGTCCTTGATCTGGTTCCAGACCTGGGGGGTCTGGCGGCGGGCGAGGACGACGTAGCGGGTGTTCTTCGTCGCGAGCCGGTCGGTCAGCTCCTTGACGTCCTTGCCGAGGATCGGGGCGAGCAGGGCGGCGGCCTGCGCGGGGGCGTCCGGGGCCTTGCTCTCCTGCGGGGTGAACATCGAGGGGTCGGCGGTGATGTCGTGCGCGTCGACGCTGGTGGCCAGGGCCACGCCCTTGCGGTCGGTGATGTTCCCGCGCTCGGCGGCCAGGGTGTAGCTGGCGAAGCGGTTCTTGGAGGCCACGGCGGAGAACGACGAGGCGTCGACCGCCTGGACCTGGAGCAGCCGGATGACGAAGGCCAGCATGACCAGCGTCAGCCCGACGCCGACCAGCCGCAGCCGGGGCTTGGGGGCCCCGAGCCGGATCGTGTGCGGGGCGCGGAGCCCGGCCGGGCGGCGGGTGGCGGGGCGGGACGCCGGGCGGGCGGCGGGGCGCGCGGTCGTACGGGGCCGGGGCGGCCCGGGGACCCGCCGCCGCGGAGGTTCCTTGGGGCTCACTCGGTCACCTGCCGGGGGTCGGGGTGGGGGTGGGCTTGCCCGCGGACGGCGGGGGCGGGACGGCGCCCGGGGAATGGTGCCCAGCCCGGTCGGGACCGACACCCGTGACCAGGGGCGATTTTCAGCCAA